>NZ_JBHYIQ010000037.1:61125-84489 GCF_042739895.1 Amycolatopsis sp. NPDC059021 | reverse complement strand
CGTCACATGCGAGGAAAGTCCCCTTCAGCTCATGCGACGAGACGAAAGTCCCCTTCAGCAGCGGGCCTCGTCGAGCCGCGCGCCGGGGTGGGGGAGGCGGGGCGGCGGGCCCTCGGGCCGGTATTCGAAGTGCCACCATTCGTTGTCGTAGACGCGGTAGAGGTGGTGCCGCCCGCCGTGCAGTTCCAGCCAGCGCGCGCCCTCGGTGGGGCGCACGTCCAGCGCGGTTCCCGCGACGTGCCGGGATTCGGCGGGCGGCAGCGTCCGCGACCGGGCCGCCGCGGGCGAACCGCTGCGGCGGACCTCGGCGGCGAACAGGCGCTCCTGCTCCCCGGCGTCGCGATACCCCGAGGTCAGCCCGATCGGCAGGCCGTCAAGCCACAGTGCCCGCGTGCGGGCCGCGGTGAACGCGGCGCGCGCCGCCGGGGTCAGCCCGGTGAGGTCCTCGGCGGGGAACCGGGCCGCGAGCGCCCACTGGCACGCGACGTGCCGGGCGCGCCGCGGCGCGGTCAGCCAGGCGAGCGGCAGCAGCAGGACGGCGAGCCAGCGGGTGAGCAGCCGGTACCCGGGGTCGCGACGCCGTCTGCTCACCGGAGGGGGTCGAGCGCGGCGGTGGTCGCCTGCGCGATGAGCTTGTCGTCGTACTTCGCGTCCTTCGCCTTCTTGTCGGAGAAGACCACGAGCACGATCGGCGCGCGCTGCGGCGGCCAGATCACGGCCATGTCGTTGCGGGTCCCGTAGTCGGCGCCGCCGGTCTTGTCGGCGACCTGCCAGCCGGCGGGCACGCCCGCCCGGATGAGCGCGTTCCCGGTGGTGTTGGCGCGCATCATGTCGGTGAGGACCTTGCGCTTGTCCTCGGGCAGCGCGCCGCCGAGGACGAACGCGCGCAGGCTGCCCGCGAAGGCGCGCGGGGTGCTGGTGTCCCGGATGTCGCCGGGCGTGGCCTCGTTGAGGTCCGGTTCGATCCGGTCGGCGTGGGTGGTGGTGTCCCCGGCACCGCGCAGTGCCGCGGCCATCCCCGCCGCGCCGCCGATTTCGCGGAACATCAGGTTGTCCGCGGTGTTGTCGCTGTAGCGCAGGGCGGCGTCCATGGCCGCGCGCAGCGAGATGGCCGCCGTCGGGGCGGTGCCGAGGTTCTGTTTCGTGATCGGCGAGTTGGGCACCAGGTCGTTCGTGCCGTAGGTGACCTTCCGCTCCAGTTCCCCGACCGGAATCTTCTGCAGCAGGGCGCCGGAGCTGAACACCTTGTGCGTGGAGGCGTACGCGAAGCGGTCGTCGGCGTGGTAGCCGACTTCGCGGCCCGTCGCGGTGTCGACCGCGTAGACGCCGAGTCGGGCGTCGAAGGTGCGTTCAAGCTGCTCGAACGCCGCCGTTTGCTGCGTCGAGGCCGCTTGCTGGGCCGACGGCGACGCGGGGGCGGCCGTGGTCTGGGGCGCGGAGCAGGCCACCAGGGGGATGAGGGTTAACGCGGTGAGGGCCACTCGCCGGACAGCGGAAATCGCCACGGGAATCCTTTCGTCATCGGGATGTCCGCAGTCTCCCCAGTCCGGCTCATGCTGTCCAAGACAGAAATGAGCGGTTTGATGCCGAAATCGCATAGAGTGAGGTGGTGGACCTCGTCGGCAGCTGCAAGGCGTTCGTGAGTGTGAGCGAAACCGGGAGTTTCACCGCCGGTGCCGCGGTCGCCGGCATTCCCCAGCCGGTCGCGAGCCGCCGCATCGCCGCGCTCGAACAACGGCTCGGCGAGCGGCTGTTCGACCGTTCCACGCGCCGGGCGCGGCTCACCCCGTTCGGCCGCGCGATGCTGCCGTCGGCCAAGCGTCTCGTGCACCTGGCCGACGCGATGGAGCACGACGCGAAGCTGGCCAAGCTCCAGCCGCTGCTGGTGGCCGTGCCGGAGACCTGTCCGACGCGCGACCTCGCCGAACTCGGCGCGGAGGCTCGCGCGCTGGAGATCTTCCTCGAATTTCGCCCGGCGCCACCGGGCGAACGCGCCGAGCTCGTCCGGAGTCACGAGGTGCGGGCCGCGATCACGGCGGTCCCGGCCGAGGACGCGGTGTGGGTCGTCCCGCTCGGCCTGGCCGGGGTCGGCAGGCCGCAGGCGGCCGCGGTCCATCTGGAAACGCTGCGTGCCGGGCGGTCCGGTTCGCCGCGGCGCCGGGTCTGGATCCAGCCCGAGGACGACGTCCCGCACGTCCGCGACCGGGTGCTGCGCGTCCGTGACGCGGTGGGCCTGAGGCCCGCGCAGGTGGCCGTCGCCGACTCGCTGACCTCGGCGGCCGCGAGCGTCCTCGGTTCGGCGGATCTGCTGCTGTGCTCGGCGGAGCAGGCTCGCGAACTCGGGCTACAGTGGCGGCCGATCGGGGAGATCCGGCTCGCGCGCGGCTTCGACGTCACGGCGGGTTTCGGCGAGGACGCCGACCACCTGCGCGTCCGGTTGCGGGAGGGGGTCGCGCGCTGTCTCGGCGCGCCGGGGAAGGAAGGGGACGGGTGATCGCGGAAGGCCTGATCCGGCAGCTGCGGGCCGAGCTGGACGACGGCGGGCTGCGCGGGTCTTTTCTCGTCCGCGACCTGCGGTCCGGGACCGAGCTGGGGATCGACCCGGATCTGCAGTTCCCGATCGCGTCACTGGTCAAGGTCCCGCTCGTGCTCGCGACGCTGGAGCGGATCCGCCGCGGTGAACTCGACGGCGCCACGCCGCTGGAGGTCGCGCCCGGCAAGAACACGACGCCGGGGCCGACCGGGCTGACCCGGTTCCGGCATCCCGCCCGCATCGCGATCGACGATCTGCTCTACCTGTCCGTCGCGATCAGCGACGGCACCGCGGCCGACGTGTTGTTCGAGCTGACTCCGCCCGCCGAGGTCATGCGGATGCTCGGCGAATGGGGCCTGTCGGGCATTTTCGTGCGGCATCTGGTCGGCGATCTCCTCGACACCCCCGCCGAACGCTTCGAACCCGCGGACGTCGACCTGGCCCACGCGCTGGCGATCGGAGCCGTGACGGCCGGGCAGGGGCACCGGATCGCCCAACTCGACGTCACCCGCGCGAACGCGGGCTCGGCGCGGTCGTTCGTCGATCTGGCGCAGGCGTTGTGGACGCCGTCCAAGATCGACCCGGACGTCGCCGAGCGCGTGCGCGAGCTGATGGGCCTCAACCTGCTGCGCCACCGCCTGACCCCGGACTTCGCCTCCGACGCCGCGCGGTGGTCGTCCAAGACCGGCACCCTGCTGAACCTGCGGCACGAGGTCGGCGTCGTCGAGCACGCCGACGGCCAGGTGTTCGCCGTCGCCGCGCTCACCGAATCCCGGGTGCCCGCCGGCGTCCAGCCCGAGGCCGAGGTGCTCATGGCCCGCGTCGCGCGGACGCTGCGCGATCACCTGCGCGGCGGCGCGGCCTGACCCGATGTCCATCCACAAAGGACAGACGGTGTCCGCCGGGTCGCGCGGAACCGGCCGCGTGACCCGTCTTCCGGCTCTCGCCGCGGTCGCCTGTGTCGTGGGATTCGTGACGGTCTATTTCGGATTCGTCTGGACCCATCGCGGGCAGGCGCTCGAATTCGCCGTGCTCCAGCGCGCGCCGATGTCGCCGGAGACGCCGTCCGTGGTGCGTGCCACGTTCTGGCTGGACCACGTCAACGAGTACTCCGTGGGCGCGGTGCTGCTTCTCGTCGTGCTCGTCGGTCTGCTGCGCCGTCGTCCGGCGCTCGCGGCCGCCGGCGCGGCGGTCATCGTGGTGACCGCGGCGCTCGATCGGATCCTGGTGCGCTGGGTGCTCGTCCGCCCGAACCTGGTCGACGATCCGGCCAATCCCGACAACAGTTTCCCCAGTGGTCACGTCGCGATGGCGACCTCGGCGCTGCTCGGCCTGCTCATCGTCGTGCCGCCCGCGTGGCGCGGGGTGACCGCGCTCGTGGGCGCGGTGCCGGTCCTCGGTGTCGCGGAGATGACGATGACGCTCAGCTGGCACCGGCTCAGCGACACCGCCGGCGGAAATCTGCTCGCCCTCGGCGTCGCGTGCTTCGGGGTGGCGGCGCTCGTCCGGCGCGGGGCCCGCGTGCTCACTTCCCGTGAGCGGCTGCTCGGCGGCCTGCTCGGGATCGTGCCGTTGCTCGGCTATGGCGTGTGGGCGGTGGCTCGCGTGGCAGGGGAGCCGCTCTTCCCGGTCGCGGGCGCCCTCGCGACGGCGTTCAGCACGCTGACCGTGGTGATCTTCCTCGCCGTGCTTTCCCGGGCGGAACCGGTGCCGGCCACTCGCGCCTGAGTCTTCCGGCGAGTCCTCACTGCCTCTTGGGGCAAGTACTTGACTGGGAGGAAAGTGAGCATCTACTTTCCTTAGGGGAAAGAGCTTCCAGTCAAGAAAGAATCAAGGGGACAGTGATGACCGAACGTCCGTCCGCCGAAGAGGCAGCGAACGCGTTACGTGAGATCGACCAGCGGAAAGAGCAGGCACTCGGCTCCCAGCGCGGGGCGCGCTGGGCCGACATCGTGTTCGGCGTGGTGATCTTCCTGTACCTGGCGTCGAACGACTTCCTGCCGAGCGCCACGGCGTGGAGCAACTGGGCGATGGCCGGGCTGCTCGTCAGCTACCTGGTGGCCAAACGCACCCGCCGGGGAGGGGTGCTGCTCGGGCTCGGTGCTCAGCCTGTCCGGCGTGCTGTCCCGCCGAAGTTCGCAACCGCCGCGCTGCTGGTGTTCGCCGTGCTGTGCGCGGCCTCGATCCTCGCCACCATGTTCCACCTGAAAGTGTTCGTTCCCTACCTGAGCACCGGCCTTGGCGCGGTGCTGGGGCTCACGCTGATCCTGTTCGGCCGGAAACTGAACAGCTTCTTGCCCGCGCTGGCCGCGCGCAGCCGTCACGGAGGCTCCGCCGATGGCCGCGCCTGAGCTGGACCCGCTCCTGCTGGACCCGACCCGCCTGTCCATCGTGGCCCTGCTGGGTGCCACCACATGGGCCGAGTTCGGCTGGGTGCGCGATTCGGTCGGCCTGTCGGACTCGGCTCTGTCCAAGCAGATCACGAACCTGGCCAAGGCGGAGTACGTCGAGATCGAGAAGGGCTACGTCGGCAAGCGCCCGCGTACCTGGCTGAATCTGAGCGACCTCGGGCACAAGGCGCTGCGGGCCCATGTCGCGGCGCTGCATCAGATTGTGGCGCAGTCGGAGGAGACGGGCAGCGCGCACCACGCGGAAGGACCGCACTGAGCGGTTCCCGCGTGGCCGCGCGGACCCCTTTAGACGCGCGGCTTCGCGGTGAAGTCGATGTCCGCGGTGGTGACCGTGCCCGCTGTCCGGCCGGGCGCCTCGTGGTACTGCCAGTACAGGTTGGTGTGGGCGATGACCTTGTCCGGCGGCGGGGCGCCGTAGGACGTCAGGTCCTCCGTCGTATGGGCATCGCTGACCAGCGTCGCGTCGTAGCCGCGGGTGATCGCCCCGTGCAGGGTCGAACGGACGCACTCGTCGGTCTGCGCGCCGGCCAGCACGAGCGCGCCGACGCCGCGGGCGGCGAGTACGGACTCCAGTTCGGTCTCCTCGAAGGAATCGCCGTATCTCTTCTGTACCACCGGCTCGGGCTCCCGCCGGACGAGTTCGGGCACGTACTGCCAGCTCTCGCTGTCCCGGACCAGGTTCTCGTTGTTGTGCTGGATCCAGACGACCTCGACCCCGGCCGCGCGCGCCTTCTCGACGAGGGTGCCGATGTTGGCCACGACGGTGTCCCGGTCGTACGCCCCCTTCATGACGCCGTTCTGCACGTCGATGACGAGCAGGGCCGTGTTCGGCCGGTCCGCGAGTGTGGTCATGCCGCTGCTTCCTCCCAGTGGGGAACCCGATCACGGCATGCTAGGCCGCACCACCGACATTTTCGCCGTCCAGGAAGGCCCGCGTGGTGAAGGCGATCCATTCGGGGTTGTCCCAGGTGTTCCAGCGAGCACGGGCGGCGCCGTCGATCGCCGCGACGACCTCGTCGTCAGTGGTTCCCCCGGCGCGAAGGCGGCCGACCTCGTCACGGATGTGTGCGAGGTAGTCACGGGTTTCGGTGATCACGCTCGTGTCGGTGACTTCGCCGTGGCCGGGGACGACGACGGCCGGCTCGAGGGCGAGCATCCGGTCGAGTACCGCGAGCCACGCGCCGGGGTCGGCGTCGGTGTCGTGCGGGGGAAACCAGGGCGCGAGCGGGAACATGCGGGTCTCGGCGAGGTCCCCGGCGAACAGGACGCGATCGTCGACGGACACCACCTGGTCGCCCGCGCTGTGTGCCGGGCCCCAGCTATGCAGCGCCACGACGTGCCCGCCGAGGTCGATCTCCATCCGGTCGCCGTCGTAGACGAGGTCCGGCTCGGTCAGTTCGACGTGCTCGAGTTCGGCGGCGATGGCGGGCCCGAAGCCGCTGAACATGCCGAGGTAGCCCGCGCCCTTGCGGCGTAGTTCGTCGCGCTGGGCACGGTTGGCGACGATCGTCGCGGCGCCCTTGAACGCCTGCGCGCCGAAGCCGTGTTCGGGGTGGAAATGCGTCGTCGTCAGGTAGAGCGGCTTGTCGCCGGCGAGCCGCCGGGCCTGTTCGAGCACGTACTTTCCGTTGCGCGGGCCCAAACCGGTGTCGACGACCAGCGCGGCGCGGGTGCCGGCGACGATGCCGACGTTGGGGACGAGCGGCACCCGGTTGTCGGGAATCACGAAGACGCCGTCGGCGACCTCGACCGGCTCGCCGCGCACGATCGGCTCCGGCGCGAGGTGTACTTCCGGCAGTTCGGTGCTCATGTCATGGTCCTATCTGATCGGTGTTCAGATTACTTCCCCAACGTAGCACCAATCTGAACACTGCTAAGATCATGGCATGGCCGGACGGAGTTATCACCACGGTGACCTGCGCACCGCGTTGCTCGACGCGGCGGAATCCCTGGTGCGGGAACGTGGCGCCGAGGGCTGGTCCCTGCGCGAGGTCTCGGCCGGGATCGGGGTCAGTCCCAGCGCCGCCTACCACCACTTCGAGTCCCGCGACGCGCTGGTCCGCACGTTGTCCTGGCGTGTGCTCGCCGGGCTGGGGGAGCACCTGAGCCGTGTCGCGGGGCGTGCGCGCGGGCAGCGTGCGGATCCGCAGGCGCGCTTGATCGCCGTCGGCCGTGGCTATGTCCGCTGGACGTTGCGGGATCCGTCCGTCGCGAGCCTCGTCTTCGGGGCGCACCGCGGCGAGCCCGAGACCCCGGTTTCCCCGCATCCGCACGACGTGCTCGCCGAGGAACTGGACAGGCTCGTCGAAGCCGGCGGCCTGCCCGCGTCCTCGCGCCCCGGCGCGGAGTTCGTCCTGTGGTCGGCCATGCACGGTCTGGCCGCGCTGCTCGGCGACGGGCTGATGTGCCTCGACAGCCCACGCGACGTCGATGGCCAGACCGAACGGCTCATCCGGGCCGTCCTCACCGGCCTGGCGGCGGAGCCTGCCCGATCCGCGGACCGGCCACGGGCCCGGTCCGCGCACACCGAACGTCTCGCGAAGCGGAAGTCCTAGCGGCCGCTGGAGCGGAACCTGTCGAGCACCCGGCGCTCCCGCTTCGTCGGCCGTCCGGCGCCCCGTTCGCGGCGGGCGACGGGCACGGACGCCTCCGGCGGCGGAGCCGGTGTCCGGTCGATGAAGCACGTGGCGGCGTCGGCCGCCCCGACCCGTTTCTGGATGACCCTGGTCACCTCGACGATCCGGGTGGTGCCGTTCAGATGGGCGCGTATCTCGTCGCCGGGTGACACCGTCGTCGCGGGCTTGGCCGGCCGGTCGTTGACGCGCACGTGCCCGGCCCGGCACGCGGCGGCGGCGTCGGGCCGGGTCTTGACCAGCCGCACCGCCCACAGCCAGCGGTCTACGCGAGTGGACTCCACAACACGTCATCATGACCCATCGGCGCGGACCACCGGGCCCCCGGCCCGGCTTACCGCCGAATCCGGCGCGCTCGCCGGTTGTCCAGACCCATTGGTCTGGACCTATCGGGCAAACCCGGCTTCGCCGCCGGTACTTTAGTCGGCCGTTAATTCGGGGAATAGCGCGGGAATCGACTTTCGAAGGTACCGGGGGATCACTCGATCGAGTGACGCTAGGGGTGTCCTGATTCCACTCTGCAGCGGCTCTCCGCCGCGGAATCGAGTGATCGATGAAACTGGTTCGTTTCTCCATGACCCTTGCCGGCGCGACGCTCGCCCTCGCCGGAATGGCCCCGGCGGCTTCGGCCACCGAACCCTCCGGCGCCCAGCCCGCCATCATCGGCGGGCAGTACGCGAGCAACGCGCCGTGGGCGGCCCGGATGTTCGTCGACGGGCGGCAGGCCTGCTCGGCCACGATCATCGCGCCGACGTGGATTCTCACCGCCCGCCACTGTGCGGAGGCGGGCAATTCCTACTCCTTCCGGGTCGGGAGCCTCGACCAGACCACCGGCGGCACCGTCGTCAACGGCGTCGACGCGGTCATCAATCCCGAGGGCGCCGATCTGGCCCTCGTGCAGCTCGACCAAAGCGTCCAGGCCACCTATTCGCCGCTGGGCACCGAAAACGACGTCAACGTCGGGCAGACCGTGCAGGTCTACGGCTGGGGCGCGACCAGCCGCTGTGGCTCGGAAATCAACTGCCAGTCGCGTTTGCTGAAGTACGCCAACGTGTACGTCGACTCGGTCAACTCGTCCGACGCCTTCGGGGGAGTCGCGGTTCAGGCGACCTACGGCGACGGCATCACCGCGGGCGGCGACTCGGGCGGCCCGATGATGGGCAACGGGCGCCAGGTCGGCGTCGCCTCGACGAGTGACCGGCAGAGCGTCACCAACTACACCAACATCACGCAGTACCGCTCCTGGATCCAGGAGGTCGCGGGCGTCTGACCCGGACTCGCCTCGCGTGTCGTCCGGTTCCTGACGCCGGGACCGGACGACACCGCCGGCTTGACCTTCACATCGGTGGTAAGCCCTAGCCTGCCGGTATGAGTTCTCACGTCGTGCAACGCAATGGCCGTGCGGCCACCGCGGCCGAACTGGCGCCGCTGGCCTTCGCGGGTTACGCCCATTTCACCGCCATGCAGGTGCGCGGGGGTGGTGTCCGTGGTCTGGACCTTCATCTGGAGCGGCTCCGGGTCGCCTCGGTGGAGATGTTCGGCCACGCCCTGCCGGACGAGCACGTGCGGTCCTGCCTGCGCAAGGCGATCGAAGCGGGTCCGGAGGATCTTTCGCTGACCGCGGTGGTGTATTCGCCGTCGGGCGAGTTCGTCCACAGTGGACCCGAGGCGGAGCTCGACATCCTGGTCCGCACCCGGGAGCCCGCGTCCGGTCCGGACGGGCCGCTGGCGCTCGCGGCGGTGGAGCACGAACGGACGCTGCCCGCGGTGAAGCACGTCGGCGAGGTGGCCAAGACGTATTTCCTCCGGAAGGCGATCGAGGACGGTTTCGACGACGCCGCTTTCCTCGACCGCCGGGGACGCCTCAGCGAGGCCACGATCTGGAACCTCGCCTTCTGGGACGGCACCGCCGTGGTGTGGCCGGAAGCCGCGGTGCTGGGCGGGATCACGATGGGCATCCTCCGGCGGCAACTGGAGCGGCTCGGCGTTCCCCAGCGCGTCCGGGAAGTCACCCTCGCCGATCTGCCGTCGCTTTCCGGCGCCGTGGTCATGAATTCGTGGACTCCGGGAGTCGCGGTCCACCGGCTCGGCTCGGTGTCCCTGCCGGAGGCGCCGGCCTTTCTGGAAACGCTTCACCGGGCCTACCGGGAGGAACCCTTCGCCGCGTTCTGAGAGCGCCTGAATCCGGTGACCTTCCGGAGATCGCTACGCTGGGGGTCCGTGGTGTCGGGCGGCGGTAGGGAGCGGATTCGTGAGTGCCGATGGGCAGCATGCGCCGGAAGCGCCGGGCGCGGTCGACTTGGACCGGCCCAGCACGGCCCGGATCTACGACTGGTATCTGGGCGGTAAGAGCAATTACGCGGTCGACCGCGACTTCGGGGAACGGGCGGACAAGCAGTTCCCGCTGATCAAACCGCTGGCGATGTCGAACCGGCAGTGGCTCGGCCGGGTGGTGCGGGCCGCGCTGGACGCGGGGATCACCCAGTTCCTCGACCTGGGATCCGGGGTGCCGACCGTCGGGAACGTGCACGAGATCGTGCGGCGGCACGCGCCGGAACTGGACGAGGCGCGCGTGGTGTACGTCGACTACGAGCCGGTCGCGGTCGCGCATTCGGAGCACATCCTCGACCAGCAGGAGGCCACCGGCTGGGCGGGGATCGTCCGGGCGGATCTGCGCGAACCGGAGGAGATCTTCGAGCACGAAACCACGGAACGGCTGCTGGACCCCGAGAAGCCGTTGTGTGTGCTGATGGTGTCGGTGCTGCACTTCGTCGGCGGCGCCGACAACGTCCCCGGCATCATCCGCCGGTATCGCGAGCATCTGGTCCCCGGCAGCTGGCTGGCGATCAGCCACATCACCACCGACGACGCCCCGGCGGAGGGCGCGGCGCAGATCAGCGCGCTGGCGGAGGCCTACCGCAACACCCAGAACCCGGCCTGGCTGCGCGGCAAGGCCGAGTTCACGTCCTGGTACGACGGGTTCGACCTGGTGGATCCGGGCATCGTGCACTTGACCGACTGGCGCCCGGAAACCCCGGAGGTGCTGTTCCCGATCCTGCAGCGCGACGCGGTCCGTCCGTTCTACTGGGCGGCGGTCGGCGAAGTTCCGCGCGCCTGAGCGGCGAGCCTTCCCCTCGCTCGTGAGGGAATCTTCGCCAACCGGGCCGGTTCGGTGGTCACGCGGTGATCGATCCGGAACGCTGGACGGATGTCCGAGAATCTGACACACCGTCTGGCCGAGCACGTCCGTGAGCATGGCTGGAACGAGCGGACGGCCTTTCTCGCCGAAGACGGCGCGTGGACGTTCGCCGAGGTGTTCGCGGGTGCGGCGCGGGTGGCCGGCGGGTACCGCTCGGCGGGGCTGCGTCCTGGTGACCGGGTCCTGCTCGCGCTGCCCGACAGCATCGAGCTGGTGTGGTGCCTGCTCGGCGCCTGGCAGGCCGGTGTCGTCGCCGTACCGGTGAATGTCCAGATGAGCCAAGAGGATCTGACCCGCGACGTCGCGACGGCGGAACCCGCGCTGGCTGTCGCCGACCCGGAGACCGCGGGATGGCTCGACACCGCGGGCCTGGTGCCGGTCACCCGGGCCGGAACGCTGGCCGCGGGCGAACCGGACACGCGGTTCGCCGACGGCGGCGACGCTCCCGCGCTGGCGGTCTTCACCTCCGGCACCACGGGCGCGCCGAAGCTGTGTTTCTACCTCCACCGCAACTTCGATGGCTGGCGCGGCCCGCTCGCCGAGGCGGCGCCCGGGACCGTCGGGTTTTCGGTGTCCCGGATGTACTTCCTGGGCGGGCTGGGCTTTTCGCTGTTCACCACCTTCGAAACCGGGCAGGCCGTGGTGCTTTCGCGGCCGCGCGCGACCCCGGCGGCGGCGATCGACCTCATGCGCCGCCACGAGGTCACGGCCCTGTTCGCGCAGCCGAGTTTCCTGGCGCGGCTGCTGCTCGAGCCCGGCCACGCCGAGGTGCTCGGCAGGCTCCGGCAGGTGATGTGCGCCGGGGAGGTGCTCTCGGCGCGGCTGCGCGAGAAGCTGGTGCCGATCTTCGGGGGCCGGCTGCTGAATCTCTACGGCGCCACCGAGATCGGCGGGATCGCCGCCGGCAGGCCCGCCGAGTACGACGCGCCGTCGGCGGTCGGGCCCGCCTTCGAAGGACGGCCGATCCGCATCGTCGACGCCGACGGGAACGACGTGCCCGCGGGCACGCAAGGGGAGTTGCACATCCGCGTCCCCTTCGCCACGCGCGGTGTCGCCAGGGGCGGCCTCGGTCCCGACCAGCTGATCGACACCTGGTGGCCGACCGGGGACCTGGCGATGATCGACGAGGACGGGATCGTCCACGCCCACGGCAGGCTCGACGACGTCGAGGTGATCGGCGGGCAGAACGTGGTTCCCGGTGAGGTCGAAAGGCTTCTCGAAAGCCATCCGCGCGTCCTCGAAGCGGCGGTCAGCGCCGCACGGCGGGCGGCGGGCGACACCAGCCTCCGCGCGTACGTGGTGGCCACTCCCGGAAATGGCACCGAGCCGGATGACGCGCTGGGTGCCGAGCTGATCGACCTCGTCCGTTCCCGCTTGTCCTGGTACAAGGTGCCGCACGACGTCGTCTGGCTGGATGCCTTGCCGCGCAACGGAAACGGCAAGATCCTGCGCAGGCAGCTCCGCGCGTCGGGCGACCAGTTCGTCTAGGCCAGGGACCCTTCGAGGACCGCGTCCGCTCCCAGCTTGCCGCCCCGGCGGAATTCCTCGGCGAAGACGGAGTCGCCGAGCGCGGTGCTCGTCAGGTCGGTGATCCGGTCGACGTCGCCGCGTTCGGCGGCGGGCAGCGGGGCGCCCACCCCGGCCCGCGCCGCCGCGGCGGCGCCGAGCAGCCGGGCGGCCCGCCGATGCGCGCCGCTCAGCGCGTGCGCCCCGGCCAATCCCTCCAAGGCCAGCGCGATCGCGCGCGGGTCACCGAACCGGTGCGCCACGGCGAAGCCTTCGCGATGCAGCCTCAGCGCTTCCTCCGGATCGCCGCGCAGTTCGGCGATGAAACCGAGTTCGGCGAGGATCAGCGTGTTGCCGGGCTCGAAGTCGACCTGGCGGTTCCAGGCGAGCAGGGTGCGCAGATGCTGTTCGGCGACGTCGAATTCGCCTTCCCGGCGGGCACCGAGCGCCAGCCCGGTCAGCGCGTACATCTCGCCGGGCCGGAAGCCGTGCTCGACGCCGACCTGCTTCGCGCGTTCGTGAAAGTCCTTTGCCTGCGCGTAGTTCTTCCGCAGTAGCGCGGCCCGGCCCAGCCAGGACAGCTGGTAGGACACCTCCGGCCAGAGCTCCAGCTCCTCGGCCATCCGCAGGCCCTCGGCGTACCGCGCGGTGGAGCGGGCGTAGTCACCGGCGATCGTTTCCAGGATGCCCTGGGCGAACGAGGCTTGCAGCTGCCCCCACCGGTCGCCGAGTTCACCGAAGAGGTCCGCGCTGCGATCGGCGTTGCGGCGCGCTTCGGCGACGTCGCCCTTCGCCAGCGCTTGGCTGGCCAGATCGCTGCAGGCGGCGGCGATGCCCCAGTCGTCGCCGGTCGCCTCGAACTCGGTGAGCGCGGTCTCGGTCAGCCGCTCGGCCCCGGACAGATCGGCCACAGTGGACAGTACATAGCCGAGGAACCACCTGGCCCGCGTACTCGGTGCCGTGTCGTCGGCGGGCTGCTCGGCCTTTTCTCCCGCCAGGATCCCGATCCCGGTCAGCATCGCCCGCGCGTCCGCTCGCGTGGCCGGGTCGCCGCCGGACAGGGCGAGCGCGGTACGCAGCGAGCGGGTCGCCTCGGCGAGCCTGCCGCGCAGGAACCAGTACCAGCTCAGGGCGTTCGCCATGCGCAGGGCCCGGTCCGGCTCGCCCCACACGACCAGATTCTCCAGTGCGGCACGGAGATTCGCGGTGTCCGCGTCGAGCCGGCGCAGCCAGCGTCGTTGCTCGCGGCCGCGGAGACCACTGTCGGAGCGCTCGGCGAGCCCCAGGTAGTAATCGGCGTGCCGACGCCGCACCGCGTCGAACTCCCCGGCGTCGCGCAGGCGTTCCCGGCAGTACTCCGCCACCGATTCCAGCAGCCGGTACCGCGGCTCGGTGGTGCCCGCCGGCGTCACCAGGGAGCGGTCGACCAGCTTGGCGAGCAGGCCGAGAACGTGCTCGGGACCCGCGTCCTCACTCGCGCAGATGGCCTCCGCCGCGTCCAGGGCGCAGTCCTCGGGATGCACGGCGAGTCTGCGCAGGACAAGGCGTTCTGGCTCGGTCAGCAGCTCCCAGCTCCAGTCGATCATCGCGCGCAGGGTCTGCTGCCGGGCGGGCGCCCCGCGGCGCGTGGTGTCCAGTACCCGGAAGCGGTCGTCCAGCCTGCGCAGCAGTTCGGCGACGCCGAGCGCGCGGACGCGGGTCGCGGCGAGTTCGAGCGCCAGCGGCAATCCGTCCAGCTTCCGGCAGATCGCGGCGATCGCGTCGGCGTTGTCACTGTCCACAGTGAACTCTCCGGCCGCGTCGGCGGCACGCGCGGCGAACAGCCGCATCGCGCTGTCGGAGTCCAGCGGCGGGACGGCGAACTGCGTTTCCCCTGCCAGCCCGAGCGGTTCCCGGCTGGTGGCGAGGATCCGCAGTCCCGGCGCCGCTCGGAGCAGCCGCGCGACGACCGCCGCGACCGGTTCGATCACCTGCTCGCAGTTGTCCAGGACGAGCAGGATCTCCTTGCCCCGCAAGGAATCCGCGAGACGGGCCGCCGGATCGGACGGGTGCGCCGGGGTCTGCTCGTCGCGGACGCCGAGCGCGGCGGCGATCGCCTCCACCACCCACTCCTCCGGTGGGCAGGCGGTCAGTTCGCAGGATTGCCGCTCCAGCCCGGCGAGTTCGACCAGCCGGGCTCCGGAACCGAAGCCCGTCGCGAGCTGATGCGCGGTCTCCAGCGCCAGCCGGGTCTTGCCGACGCCGCCCGGCCCGGTCAGCGTCACCAGCCGGGACTCGCCGACCAGCGCGCGCACGGCCCGCACCGCGGCCGTCCGGCCCACCAGCTCGGTCAGCGGCACCGGGAGGGGGGACGACGGCCGGGCGTCGAGCGCCGGATCGTGGGTCAGGATCGAGCGGTGCAGCGCGGTCAATTCCGGGCCGGGGTCGAGGCCCAGCTCCTCGGCCAGACGATGACGTACCTCGTCGTAGGAGGCCAGTGCCTCGCTCTGCCGGCCGGACGCGTAGAGCGCGCGAATCTGCAGTGCGCGTAGCCGTTCCCGCAGGGGGTGCTGCTCGACCAGGTCGGTGAGCTCGCCGATGAGGGCGGCGTGCTCGCCGAGCGCCAGCCGTGCCTCGGCGAGGTTCTCCCGCGCGACCAGCCGGTCCTCCTCGAGCCGCTGGATCACCGGCCGCGCGAACGGTTCGTCCGCGAATTCGGCGAGCGCGGGACCCCGCCACAGTGCCAGCGCGTCGGTCAGCAGCGCGGCCTTGGCCCGGGGATCCTCGACGCCGCCCGCCTGCTCGGTCAGTGCCCGGAATCGTGCGGTGTCCAGCGCGTCCGGCTCGATCCGCAGCAGGTAGCCGGGCGCCTGGTGCACGACGAGCCCGCCGCCGTGCCCCGGCTCGGCGCGTTCCAGCGCGCGGCGCAGCTGGGAGACCTTCGTCTGCAGGGTGTTCGCCGGGTTACCGGGCGGCCGCTCGCCCCACAGATCGTCGACCAGCCTGTCCGCGGAGACCGGCCGTCCCTCGTGGATCAGCAGGTCCGCCAGCAGGGTGCGGACCTTCGCTTCGGGCACCCGGACCGGCCGGCCGTCCCCGGTGAACACGGCCAGCGGCCCCAGGATCCCGAATCGCACGAACCCACCGTAACCGGCGTCGTGCGCGGACCCGCAGCGAACCGTGCGCGCGTGCGGGCAGCGTGATCGGCAGACCGACGAACTGGAGGAGAACATGTCCGAGGAAAGGACACCGGTGACCGTGCTCGGGCTCGGCGCCATGGGCAGCGCGCTGGCCGGTGCGCTGCTGACCGCGGGACACCCGGTGACGGTGTGGAACCGCTCGGCGGGCAAGGCCGCGCCCCTGGTGGAGCGCGGGGCCGTGGCGGCGGAGACCGCCTCGGCAGCGATCGCGGCGAACGAACTGGTGATCGTCTGCCTGCTGGAAGACCGCTCGGTGCGCGACGTGCTCGGCGCCGGTGCGGACGCGCTGGCGGGCAAGGTGGTGGTCAACCTCACCAACGGCACGCCGCGGCAGGCGCGCGAGCTGGACGAATGGGTGTCCGCGCGCGGGGCGTCGTTCCTCGACGGCGGCATCATGGCGATCCCGCCGATGATCGGCCAGGCGGGCGCGTTCGTGTTCTACAGCGGGCACCGGCCGTCGTTCGACGCGCACCGCGCGGTGTTCGACGTCTTCGGCGAAAGCCGTTACGTCGGCGACGATCCGGGATTCGCCGCGTTGCACGATCTCGCCCTGCTGTCCGGGATGTACGGCCAGATGGCGGGGGTCCTGCAGGCGTTCGCGCTGATCCGCAGCGCGGGGATCGCGGCGGGCGAGTTCGCGCCGTTGCTGCAGGGCTGGCTGACCGCGATGGGCGGTTACGTGGAGCGGGCCGCCGCGCAGATCGACAGCGGTGACTACGGACAGGACGTCGTGTCGAACCTGGCCATGCAGGAGGCGGCCTTCGGCAACTTCCCGGCGGTGGCCCAGGACCAGGGTGTCAGCTTCGAACTGCTCGCGCCGCTGCAGCCGCTGCTGAAGCGCCGGGTCGAGGACGGGCACGGCGCCGAGGACGTCACCGGTGTGATCGAACTTCTCAAGAAATAGCGAGGGAACTTATGAACGACAAGGGTTTGACGATGATCGGGCTCGGCCCGATGGGTCAGGCGATGGTGCGGTCCTACCTGGCCGCGGGGCGTCCGGTGACGGTGTGGAACCGGACCGCGAGCCGGGCGGACGAGCTGGTGGCCGAGGGCGCGACCCGCGCGGGCACGGTCGCGGAGGCGCTGGCCGCGCACGAGGTGGTCCTGCTCAGCCTGACCGACTACCAGGCCATGTACGACCTCCTCGCGCCCGAGGGCGAGGCTCTGCGCGGGCGGGTGGTGGTCAACCTCAGCTCGGACACGCCGGAGCGGACCCGGGTGGCCGCGGAGTGGCTGGCCGCGCGCGGCGCCGAGCTGATCGCCGGCGGCGTCATGGTGCCCGCGCCCGTGGTGGGCACCGAGCATTCCTTCGTGTTCTACAGCGGGTCCCGGCCGACGTTCGACCGGATCGAGCCGTTGCTCGCGGTCATCGGACGGCCGGACTACCGGGGTGCCGACCCCGGCCTGGCGCAGCTGTACTACCAGGCGCTGCTGGACCTGTTCCTCACCACGCTGTCCGGGTTCCTGCACGCCGGCGCGTTGCTCGGCACGGCGGGGGTGAGCGCGGAGACGCTGGTTCCCTACGCGCAGGAGAATCTCGCGCTGGCGTCCTCGTTGCTCGCCGAGTCCGCGGAGTACATCGATTCCGGCAAGCATCCCGGCGACAAGGCGAACGTGCTGATGATGGGTGCGACCGCGGAGCACGTCCACACCGCGAGCCGGGACGCCGGGATCGACTCGGCGCTGCCCGCCGCGGTCAAGGCGCTCTACGACCGCGCGATCGCCGCCGGGCACGCCCGCGACAGCTGGACCAGCCTGATCGAGGTCATCCGGGGCAAGGCGAGCTGACCGTCCGTGAAGGCCTCCTTCACGGCGCTCAACGCTGTGAAGGAGGCCTTCACAGACCGTCGGGGCTTTCGGCGGGGAAGAAGATCGCGCTCACCAGGCGCGGGCGGCGGCCCGGCGCGGGGGAGTTCTCCCAGCGGGACCGGAACAGCGCGACGAGTTCCTCGACCATTTCGGCGTGCTCCTCGTCGGTGAGCCACACGATGCCCTGCCGGTAGCCGACGAGATCGGCGGGCGGGTCGGCGTCCTCCCGGTCGAGGTAGTTGCCGAACTCGGCGAGCAGCGCGGCCATCGCCCCGGTGAACGCGCGGCGATGGTCCTCCAGCGTCATGGTCTTGGCGAGGTCCAGGTCGATCTTCGCGTTCTCGCGCCGGAGCCGGTAGTAGCGCTCGACGGCGCCGTGCACCCGCTGCTCGTCGACGACCTCCAGGATTCCGGCCTTGGCCAGCAGGCCGACGTGCCGGTACACGCTGGTCTTGGGCACGTCCGGCAGGCGGGCGCACAGCTGGGTGGTGGTGCGGACGCGGTCACCGGACATCGCCTGCACGATGCGGTTGCGGACGGGGTGCAGCAGCAGGTCGAGCGTGTTCACGGCCAGACGTTCCCATATCTGCTACCGTTATCAAAATTGGGAATGCGGAGAGCAGGGGGTTGGACGATGACCAAACTGAGTGAGCGGGCGGTACGGCCGCTGCGGACACTGGATCCGGACGGGCCGCTGGACGATCTCGCCTGGCTGGACGACGTGGTCGGCGACGCCAGGGTGGTGGCGATCGGGGAGGGATCCCACTACCTCACCGAAAACCTGATGCTGCGCCACCGGCTGACGCGGTATCTGGTCGAGCGGCACGGCTTCAGCGCGTACGCGATGGAGACCGGTTTCACCGAAAGCTGGCTGGTCCACGACTGGATCCGCACCGGCGAGGGAGACCTGAGCCAGGTCATGGCGGAAGGCCTGACCTCGCTGATGGGCCTGTGGCCGCAGCTGCGCGCGCATCTGGAGTGGATGCGGGGCCACGATCGGCCGCTCGGCTTCTACGGCACCGACCTCGGCGGCTCGGTCGTGTCCCTGCTGCCGAGTCTCGACGCGGTGACCGCCTACCTCGCCAAGGCCGATCCCGGGTTCACCCCGGACCCGAAGATACGCGAAACCGCCGATGCCTTCGCGATCCCTTCCGCGTTCTCCATCCCCGAAGGCATTGCGGCGTATGGAAAACTCGCGCAGGAGAGCCGGGACGCGCTGACCGCGGGTCTCGCCGAACTGCTGGCGCACGTCACCGGCAGGCGGCTCGACTACATCCGCGCGACCACCGTCGAGGACTACGAGCGCGCGCTCCGCTCGCTGCGCGAGGCGGTCACGATCGATCTGGTGGTGCGTCAGCTGATCCGGGGTGAGCGGCACGGGGTGCTCACCGTTCGCGACACCACGGTCGCGGAGACGGTCGAGTGGCTGCTCGGCCGGGAGGAGCGGATCGTGCTCGGCGAGCACAACGGCCACATCCAGCGTGCCTCCGGGGTGTTGCCCGGTTCTCCGCCGGGCACGCCGCCCGCGACGCCGGTGGGGCTGCGGCTGGCCGACCGGCTGGGCGAGGACTACGTGGTCATCGGCGTCACGCTGGGGTCGGGTCAGACGCTCACCGAGCGTCCGGAGTTCTACCAGGGCGAGATCTTCATGGACCTCGAGCCGCCCGAGCCGGACAGCCTGGACGGTCTCCTGGCGGCGAGTCACGACAGCCCGTTCGGCGTCGACCTGCGGCGGCTGTCCCCGGAGGACTCGGCGAAGGTGCGCGCGGCACCCCGGCAGCGGCTCATGGGAACCCACTACCTCGACGTGGACGCGCTGGCCGCCTACGACGTCCTCGTGCATCTGCCACACGTCCGCGGTGCCGATCCCGACCCGGACGTCGTCGCCCGCTCGCACCCCGACGTGCGGAAGCGATTCCCCACTCGCTGACCGTGCGACCTGGGCTTATGGCACCGCGCCCGCCGAAGTGGAACCATCGGGGGAGACCACGATGATGACTGAGGTGAGAACGAGTGCCGGAGAGACGGCGTCCGCTGTTCGGGCGAATCGATCCGTACTGCTGGTGTGCCGCGCTGCCCCTGGTGCTGGTGGCGGTCCTGCTCGCGGTGTCCGGCGGGCTGGGCTTCGGGCTCATCTTCCTGGTGCTCGCCGGGCTGATCGTCCTGTTCGACTCGTGGGTGAACCGGCCCGACCCGGACGAGCGCCGTCCCCGCCCGGCCGCCGGGCCCGCCCGTGCGCCGCAGGGCGCCCCGCCCCGTCAGCCGCGTCCGCCTGCCGGGCGCGGCCCCGTCGCCCGGCCCGGCCCCGCTCCCGGCGCGGGCGGGCCGGTGCGGCGCCCTCGCTGAGCGCGGGGAATCGGCGAGCGCCAGGGAACCCCTGAGCGACTCTTCCGCCGCCGCGCGGGCTTGTGGCCCGCGGATTCGCCGTACAGGTCGTACAGGTCGTACAGCGTCGTGCAATGTCGTACAAGGAGGTACGCAGGGGTGCGCAGGGTCATGGCAGTGTTCGGCACGGTGATCGCGTTCGCGGCCACGCTCGGGGCCACCCCGGCGACGGCGCAGCAGGGTGCCGAGGCGGACGTGGGCGGCTACGCGGACGTGCTCGATCAGCGCGGCACCCCGGATCGCGCGGAACCGCCGAAGTCCAACCCGATCTCCGTGTTCTCCGACGCCGGGGCCTGGCACGCCTACGCGCTGCCCGCCGCCGGGGACACCGCGCACTACGGCGGGTTCACCGGGCCGCTCTACCTCGCCCAGGAAGGGCCCTGGTACCTGAGCCAGGCCTTCACCCGGATCTCGCTGGCCGAGGACGAAACCGGGCGCGCGATCCCGCTCTCGGCCGACCCCGCGCCGGAGATGCACGCCTACCCGGGCCGTCTGGTGCAGACCTATCGGCTGCCCGGTCTCGAAGTCGAACTCGGCCTGCGGTTCGTCTCCGATCGCAGTGCTCTCGTGCAGGCGCGGGTTCGCAATCTCTCGCCGCGTCCGCGGGCCATCCGCGTCTCGTGGAACGGCGAATTGCTCCGCCACGGCACCGAACCGGTGCGTTCGGCGCCGCGGCTGCGCGGGGATCGCGACGGCGTCCGGGTGGAATTCGCCAAGGTGCGGGAGCCGGGGAAGTTCGTCACCGACGGCACCGAGGAGTTCCGGGTCGTCCACCCGGAACCGGTGTCCACCGTTGTGACAGGGGACGGCTACCGGACCACCCGGCGTGACGCGCTTCGTCTCGCTCCCGGCGCGGCGAGCGAGCTGGCTTGGGGCGAGAGCTACACGTTCACCGCGGCTGAGCGCGATCGCGAGGCGAGGACGCTCTGGCCGGCAACGTGGGCTCCGCGTCTGGCGGCGGAGCGGGTCGACCAACGCTGGCGCGAATATCTGCGTCGCGGGCTCGCCGGAGTCGCGCCGGGGGAGCGGCGCACCGCGGTCAAGGCGATCGAGACGCTGACCACCAACTGGCGGGGTGCCGCGGGTGATCTGCACCATGCCGGGATCACGCCGTCGGTGACCAACAGCGACTTCGCCGCGGGCTACTGGCCTTGGGACAGCTTCAAAGAGGCCGTCGGCGCCGCCCGGTTCTCGCCCGGACTCGCCGAGTCCGTGCTGCGCTCGGTGTACGACCACCAGATCACCGCCGCCACCCCGGGTCGCGGACAGGACGCGGGGATGCTGCCGGACGTCGTGATGTACAAAATGGACAGTCCGGGGGTGAACCTGCGCAACACCAAGCCGCCGCTCGGCGCGTGGGCGGTGTGGCAGACCTTCCGGCAGGGCCACGATCTCGCGTTCCTGCGCGAGCTGTACCCGAAACTCCTCGCCCAGCACGACTGGTGGTTCCGCAACCGGGACCACGATCGCGACGGCCTCGCCGAATACGGCGCCACCGTCGATCCGCTCAACCGCGACGACGCGACGCGGCTGGAGGCGGCGGCCTGGGAGAGCGGGATGGACGACGCGCCTCGGTTCGACAAGGGCACCACCCTGCACGTGCTGACCAATCAGGACGCGCAGGGGCGGGTCACCGGCTACTCGCTCAACCAGGAATCGGTCGACCTCAACGCCTATCTCGTGGCGGACAAGCACTATCTCGCCGAGATCGCCCGCGCGCTCGGCGACCACTCGCGGGCCCGCGAGCTGACCCGGCAGGCCGACGCGCTCGCCGCACGCGTCCGCGAACTCATGTACGACCGCGGAAACGGCTTCTTCTACGACGTCGACATCGACACGCACCGGCCGCTCGTCGAGCGGGGAAAGGGAACCGAAGCGCTCATCCCGTTGTGGGCGGGCGTCGCGGCCCCCGGCCAGGCCGCACGGGTGCGGCAGAGCCTGATCGACCCGGACCAGTTCGCCACCACCGTGCCTTTCCCGACCGTGGCGCGGAACTCGGCCAAGTTCGACCCCAACGGCTATTGGCGCGGCACCACCTGGGTGGACCAGGCGTACTTCGGGATCAAGGCGCTCGAAACCTACGGCTACGGCGGCGACGCGCGCCGGGCGCGGGACAAGCTGATGACCAACGCGGCCGGGCTCAGCGGAAACGCGCCCATCAGGGAGAACTACAACTCGGTGACCGGGGAGGGCCGCAACGCCACCAACTTCAGCTGGTCGGCCGCGCTGGTGCTGACCCTGCTCGCCGACCCGCCCGCCGGCTGAGCACGGCCGTGCTCGCCCGGCGGTTCAGCTGCCCTGCGGGTGCTGTTCGTGGTCCGGTTCGGCACCCCGCAGGACAGCCTGCAGGGTGCTCTGGAGCGTTTCGCCGGGTTCGAGGCCGAGAGTCTCGATCAGTTCGCGGCGGATGCGCTGATACGACGCGAGCGCGTCCGCGCGCCGGCCGGAGCGCAGCTGGGCGATGATGAGCTGGCGGTGCATCGACTCCCGCAGCGGATGCCGCCGGCAGAGCGTTTCCAGTTCGTCGGCCACCAGCGCGTGCCTGCCGAGCCGGAGATCGGCCTCGATCCGGCGTTCCAGCACGGCGAGCCGGGTGTTGTCGAGCCCGTCCGCGTAGGTGCGCAGCAGGCCGATGCCCGCGATGTCGGCGAGTGCCGGGCCGCGCCAGATGCGCAGCGCCGTGCCCAGCAACGTCGACGCCTGGTCGGGGCGCCCGTCCAGCATGGCCCGGTCGCCCTGCTCGGCAAGTCCGTGAAACCGGTACAGGTCGATCCGCTCCGGATCGGCGCACAGCCGGTAGCCGTTCGGCCAGGTTTCGATCAGCGGCTGCGGGTGCCGGTCGCAGCCCGGCGCGAGTGCCTTGCGCAGCGCGGCGATGTACACGTGAAGGGCCGGGATCGCTTTCGTGGGCGAGTGACCGCCCCAAAGGACCTCGACCAGCAGATCCACCGGAATGAATTGGTTCGCGTGCAGCAACAAAATGGCGAGTACGGCGCGTTTCTTCGGCGCGCTGGGTGTGCACCGGGTGTTGCCTCTCATCACCTCCATGAGGCCGAGCACGCGAAACTCCAGCGGAAATTCGTCAACGTCGTGTGCGGCCACTGTGTCCCCCTTTGACGGCCCGCACCGCGTCCGCGTGGTGTCGTATCGCGGCGGACACGGGCGTCACGATCGTAACGTCGGAATACCATGGCCGGGTGTTACCAGTTCTTTTCGTGACGCACTGTCCATGAACGACTTCGCTTTGCCGGGTTATCCGCATTCCTGCCTTAATCGCGCCTTTGGCGGGAATTAGTTGCCGTGTCCTAGCGTCGTCGCCGTTCTGGTTGTTCGAGCCGGCGAATGTCGCGTCGCACGCATTTCCCGATCGTGTGCGGGCGGCGCCGGCGGCACGGGGAGGAGGTGGCGAAGGATGAAACGGATGAGCACATTGTCCCGGGCGGCGGCGACGCCGGGGACCAAGCCGATGGTGAAGACGATCGGCTGTGTCTTCTGCTGGAGCCGGCACTATCGGCCGTTCGTGCGGGCGTGCGGCAAGCCGAACCCGATTCTGGTGGCCGCGTAAGGGCCCGCCGTGGCGGCGGCCGGGACGTGCCCGGCGAGCCGCGGTGAATGACCGTGTCGGTGTCCTGTCCGGGGGGGGGGGCCCACCCCCCCCGCCCCCCACATAGGGGAGGGGGGGGCGAGGCGTTTTTTGAGCAACGGCGGC
>NZ_JBHYIQ010000037.1:55061-61115 GCF_042739895.1 Amycolatopsis sp. NPDC059021 | reverse complement strand
GTCCGGGTGGTGCACCACCCGGACAGGACACCGATCTTCGGAGCGGGCGGGAAGACGTTTCTTGCGAGCACGGGCGCGATCGATCGGATACGGGGATGTGAGAGCCATGGGAGTCGTGGTGGACGACGCGGATGCCGATCTCGGGCAGGACGCGGGGAAACGGGACGACCCGGTCGTCTGGGGGATACATCTGCAGCCGAACGGGGGAATATTTGTCGACAGGCAAAGTCTTTACTACGTCAGAATGAGCGGGCTGGCGCTGGAACTCGCGTTGCAAATGGCGCGCGCCGGCAGCGTGGCCGCCGTGGCCAGGCTACGCAGTCATCTGGACAACGAGCCCGTCGAAACGGCCCGGCGGCATATCGAACGTCTTCTCGGCGCGCATCCGGTGACCGAGAGCTGGCTGGCGGGCGAACTGCGGGGCGGAGTGAAGGTGAGCGGGTCCACCGCGGCGTATCTGCCCCTCAACGCGTCGTTGCAGCTGACCAACCGGTGCAATCTGCGGTGTTCGTTCTGCTACGCGGGCTCCGGCGATCCGATGCCCGCCGAACTGTGCGCCGGCGAATGGACCGCCGTCCTTGAACGGCTCGCCGAGGCGGGCACCGCCGCGGTCACCCTGACCGGCGGGGAACCCACCATCGCCCCGGAATTCCCGCGGATCCTGGCCGTGGCGAGCACGCTGATCGACAACGTGGACATCTTCACCAACGGGCTCGCCTGGTCCGACAAACTGGTCGAGTACGTCGCGAGCTGCGGGAACGTCCGCGCGCAGGTGAGCATCGACGGCCGCGCGGAGCACCACGACCTGCTGCGCGGCCGGGCCGGGTCGTACCGGCGCGCGCTGTCCACGATCGAGCGGCTGAGCTCGGCGGGAGTGCCGGTGTTCGTGGCGATGACGGTCTCGCCGGCCAACCACGGCGACGTCGAGTCCGTCATCGAGGACGTGGCCGCCGCGGGCGCCCTGGTGTTCCGCGCGGGCGCGACGGTCCCGGTCGGCCGCGGCACCGACGCCGGGTTCGTGCTGACCGAGGACCAGGTGAACGCGGTGGTCAAGCAGTTCGCCCGGGTGGCGGAGCGGGACCTGGGGATCGAGGTGGTCGGCTGGGACCGCTGTGCCGACCCGGATCAGGAGTTCGCCGGCGCGGGACTGCCCGTCGAGTTCCTGACGCCCGGTTACCTCAGCTGGTACGTCCGCGCCGACGGGAAGGTGACTCCTTGCCAGGTCGAGGAAACGGCGTTCGGCGACGTCCGGGACGAGCCGTTCGGCCGGATCGGCGACCCCGCGCGGCTGGCCGTGATCCGCGCCGAAGCCACGGACTGCGCGTGCGTGCGCAATCTCCGGATCGACGAAGAAGCCGACGTCCCGTTCGGGTTGTCGGCGCGGTGGCCCGCCGCCGGCACGTCGTGCTGTGCCGGAAGTAGCGCCGGAAGTTGCGCCGGAAGGGAGGGCGGCTGTGGGTGAACTGCTGATACTCGGGCTGAGCCTGCCGGTGGTGATCCTGCTGTTCGTGCGCTACCGGCGCAGCGCCTACCCGTCGCTGACCCCGTCGCGCGCGCAGACCAGGCAGGAGGCGATCGAGCAGGCCGTGGTGGCGGTGCGTCGTCTGTGCGGCGCGGACGTCAGCGGCTGGCGGAGCTTCGGCACGCTGTGGTTCGACGACGAAATCGTGGACAAGCTGCATCAGCTCGACGCCGCCGACCGCGACGACGCGTTCCTCCGGCGCTGGGGGCTGCGAGGGGCCTGGCGGGTCCGGTTCGTCCGGGACGGCACCGGCAGCGTGCTGGTCGGCCTGTCGGCGCGCGGGGAGGTGCTGCTGTTCGACATCGACGGCCCGGTCCGGCACCTGGTCGTGGCGCGCGAACGGACCGCGCCGGAGCTGGCGACGGCCGAACTGCTGCCGCGACTGGACGGTGGCACGGGCGGGCTGTGGGCGACGACGAAGGTCAGCGGGCAGGGCGAACTCGAGCTCAGCGAGGGCGGTGTCGAGCGCACGCACCGCCTGCGTACCGGCACCGGTGACCTGCGCATCGACCTGAACGTGGAGACCGTCGGCACCGCCGTGCTCCAGGTCGACTCGGAGGTGGAGGTGGTCACGCCGGACGCCGAGGACGTCGACCGCGCCGAACAGCGCGACGCGCTCGCCGGCGTCGGCGGCATGCTCGGCGCGGTGGTCGCGATGGTCCTCGGCGTGGCCATCCTCGCGTTCGGCGGTGGCCGGATCGATCCGTTCCTGCTCGTGGTGCTCACCGTGCCGGTCCTGCTCGCGGTGCTGGGCACCGAGTACGCGGCGATGCAGGGTTCGGTGGTCAACGGGTACGACGGCAGGTTGTCCTGGTCCGCCTTCCGGGTGCTGAACGTGGCGATGTCGCTGATCTCGGCGATCGTGTCCACCTCGGTCGTCGTGCTCGCCGTGCTGGCCGGAACCGTTGTCGCCCAACGGATCGGCCTGCCGCTGCTGGACGACCCGCTGCGCCAGGCCGGCTGGGGAGCCTGGCTGGGGGCGGCCTGGCTCGGCCTCGCCGCCGCGGGCTACGCGCTGCTCGCGCGCTACGGGATCGCCCGGGTCACCACCGCGCCGGACCGGCGGTCGCTCCGGCGCGCCGGGGTCGGTATCGGGCACGTCGTGGGGATCACCGTGCAGAGCGCGATCAGCGAGGAGACCGTGTTCCGGTTGCTGGGCGTGCCGGTGTGCCTGTGGCTCACCGGCGAACCGCTGCTCGCGGCCGCGGTGCCCGCCGCGCTGTGGGCGGCGATGCACAGCGGTTCGGTGGTCCGTCCGCGATGGATCCGGATGGGTGAATTGTTCGCCGTGGGGACCGTGCTGGGAGTAGTGGTGGTGGAAGTGGGGCTCATCGCCGCGTTGCTCGCGCACGTGGTCTACAACGCGGCCTCGATGATCGTGCCGTTGCTGGCCGCCGAACGCACGCCAGGGGAGCGCGTGGCACGTCGTACCCGGTCGGCGGACAAGAAGGCGCACGGCCGACGAGTGATCGCGAGGCACTGATGATCGGTTCCAAGCTCTCGTCCCGGCAGACGCCGCCGGAGGCCGACACGGCGGAGACCGACTGGTCCGGTCCGCCGCCGATCACCGGCTACCCGGACGGCGCGGGACCCCGCGCCAGGCTGCGCGATCTCGCGCGTTATCTGCGGCCACAGCGGGTTTCCCTGATCGGCGCCTTGGTGCTGGGGCTGCTCGGCGCCGGGATGTCACTGGTCCAGCCGCTGCTTGTAATGCGCGTGATCAACAATATCGGCGGCCAGGTGACGTGGCTGGTCTTCGCGCTGGCGGCGCTGTTCCTCGGCGAGGCGCTGCTCGGTGGTCTGCAGAGCTTCCTGCTCCAGCGTTCGGGCGAGGGCATGGTGTTCGGCGTGCGGAGCAGGTTGATCTCGCACCTGCTGCACCTGCCCGTGCGCGAGCACGATCGGCTGCGTTCCGGTGATCTGCTGGCCAGGGTGGGCACCGACACCACGCTCCTGCGCGAGGTCGTCTCCTCGGGGGTGGTCGAGGCGGTGGTCGGCGTCGTCGGTCTCGGCGGCTCGGTGATCATGATGCTGCTGATCGACGTGTCGATGTTCGTGCTCGTCCTCGCCACGGTGGTGGCGGCGACGGCACTCGTCGGGCTTGCGCTGTGGGGGATCCGCGGCGCGTCCGAGGAGGCGCAGACCCGCGTCGGGGAGATGACCGCCGACCTGGACCGCGCGCTCGGCGCGGTCCGCACGGTGCTGGCCAGCCGGGCGCAGGGGCGGGAATCGGCCAGGATCGAGGCCAGAGCCCGCGCGGCCTACCGGGCCGGGGTCCGGGCGGCGAAACTGGATTCGGTGGTTTCGCCGACCATGTCCATCGCGGCCAACGGCTCGTTCCTGCTCGTGCTCGGGGTCGGCGGCGCCAGGGTCGCCGACGGCACCATGGACCTCGGTGAGCTGGTCGGTTTCCTGCTGTACCTGATGATGCTGGTCATGCCGCTGGTGATGATCCTGCACGCGGCGACGTCGGTGCAGCGCGGTCTCGGTGCCCTGCAACGGATCCAGGACACGCTCGAACTGCCGCAGGAGCCGGGCGGGGAGACCGCCCCCGCTGTGGCGGGGGAGTCCCGGGCCGCCGAACTGGTGCTGGACAAGGTGTCGTTCGGGTACACCGAGGGCCGGACCGTGCTGCGGGAGGCCTCGTTGACCGTGCCGGCGCACACCCGGACCGCGCTGGTCGGGCCGTCCGGCGCGGGCAAGTCCACGATCTTCGCGCTGATCGAACGGTTCTACGAGCCGGATTCCGGCTCGATCACGCTCGGCGGCACGGAACTGGGCGCGCTGCCGATCGGCGATCTGCGTGCCCGCATCGGCTACGTTCAGCAGGAAGCGCCGATGCTGTGGGGCTCGCTGCGCTCCAACCTCTGCTACGCCGCGCCGGAGGCCTCCGAAGCCGAGCTGACGGAAGTGCTGGGGATGACCAACCTCACCGGCCTTGTCGAGCGGCTGCCCGACGGGCTGGACGCCGAGGTCGGCGATCGGGGTGTGCAGTTGTCCGGCGGGGAGCGGCAACGCGTGGCGATCGCTCGGGCGTTGCTGTGCCGTCCGACGCTGTTGCTGCTCGACGAGCCGACCGCGCAGCTGGACGCGGAGAACGAGGCGATGCTGACCGCCACCGTGCGGCGCGTCGCGCAGCGGTGCACGGTCCTGGTGATCGCCCACCGGCTGTCCACCGTCCGCGACGTCGAGCAGATCGCGGTGCTCGACCAGGGACGCGTGGTCGCGACCGGACGGCACGACGACCTGCTCGGCCGGGAGCCGTTGTATCAGCGGCTCGCGGGACAGCTCGTGTGACTCCCATTTGTCCAAGCCCCGGAGCGCACCGGCGGGCGAGGATGCCGTCATGAGTATCGACAACGAGGTGCGTATCGGCGCGTTCGTGTTCACCAGCCGATACGAAGGACAGACGGCGGGCGAAGTGCTGGCCCGCGGGGTGGCCACCGCACAGGCCGCCGAGGCGGCGGGCTTCGACGACGTGTGGGTGACCGAGCATCATTTCGTGCCGTTCGGGGTCAACCCGTCCGCGCTGACGTTCGCCGGGTACCTGCTCGGCCGGACCAGCACCGTGCGGGTCGGCACGGCCGTCACCGTGCTGCCGCTGCATTCGCCGGTGCACGTCGCCGAGCAGGCCGCGCTGCTGGATCACCTGTCCGGCGGCCGGTTCGACCTCGGCGTCGGCCGGGCGCAGCCGGTGGTGGACTACGAGGTCATCGGGCGGGGCGTCGATTACTGGCGGCACGGGCTGCCCGAGGCACTGGACCTGACGCTGGCCGCCCTGTCCGGGCCGGTGTCCGCAGACTCCGAGCTGTACCGCTTCCGCGAGGTCACCCCGGAACCCGGCCCCGCGGACGCCGGGCCGACGCCGGTCTACGTCGCCGCGAACTCGCCGGCGTCGGTGGAACTGGCCGCGTCGCGCGGGCTGCCCATGCTGTTGTTCTTCGACAAGGACGCCGGCGCGAAGGCCGCGATGATCGCCGAACACGCCCGCATCGCCCGCGCCGCCGGCCATTCCGGCGACGGTTACTCGCACGGGATGGCCCTGTTCGCGCACGTGGCCGACAGCCCGGACGAGGCACGCCGGGTGATGCGCCGCGCGGCGGGCGAGTTCGTCCGGGCGAACAGCCAGTACCGGCTGCTGCTGGACGTGCCGCAGCGGGTCGACCGCGCCGCCCCGCAGGAGCGGGTCGTCGACGGGCTGACCGAGTCCGCGCTGGCCACGCATCCGGTCGGGACGCCGGAGGTCTGCGTCGAGCGGCTGGTGCGCCAGATCCGCGAGTCGGGTGCCCGCCGGGTGCTGTGCCAGGTGGAGGTCTCCGGGGATCACGACAGCGTGCTGGCCAACGTCAAGCGCATGGGCGAGGAGGTGCTCCCCGAAGTACGCCGACGCCTGGCCGCCCCCTGATCCGTCCTTTGTGGACACAGGCGCGGGGGGGGGACCCCGGAACACCGGGGGAGGCGGTTGGTTGGGCGTCAAAGAGCACCCACCCCCGCCCCACGGGGGGGAGTGTGGGAGATGAAGAGAAGGATGC
>NZ_JBHYIQ010000037.1:0-55051 GCF_042739895.1 Amycolatopsis sp. NPDC059021 | reverse complement strand
TGAACCGTCCTTTGTCCACACGGGCGCCTTTCTGCCCCCCTTACCGGCGCTGAGCGCTGTGAAGGAGGCCTTCACGGACCTCGACCCCCGGCCGACGGCTCTGAGGTTTTCCTGAGAACTCGCGGATACGGTCCGGCTTGGTTCGGCCGGGCGAGTAGCGGGAGGTCGTGGCGTGGGCAGCGAAACCGTGGAGTACCTGATCATCGGAGCCGGTCCGGCGGGCACCCAGCTCGCGTACTTCCTCGACCGGGCGGGCAGCGACTACCTGGTGGTCGAGGCGGGCGAATCGGCGGGCACGACGTTCCGCACCTTCCCCCGGCACCGGCGGATGATCTCGATCAACAAGCCGCACACCGGTTCGGACGACGCGGAGCGGAACCTGCGGATGGACTGGAACTCGCTGCTGTCCGACGATCCGAAGCTGCGGTTCACCGAGTACACCGGCAAGTTCTTCCCGGACGCCGGCGACTACGTGCGCTACCTCGCCGATTTCGCCGACGCGTACGGCCTGAACATCCGGTACGACACCCGGATCGTTGCGCTGGAGCGTCCCAGTGACTTCGTCGCGACCACCGGGAAAGGCGAGCGGATCACCGCCAAGCGCGTCGTCGTGGCCACCGGATTCGGCCGTTCCTACGTGCCCGACATCCCGGGCATCGAAACGACCGAAAGCTACTGGGACATGCCGGTCGATCCCGGGGAGTTCACCGATCAGCGGGTGCTGATCATCGGCAAGGGCAACTCCGGTTTCGAGACCGCCGACAACCTCAACGAGCACGCCGCGCGGATCCACGTGCTCGGCCCCAGCGCGCTGAAGTTCGCCTGGCGTACCCACTTCATCGGCCATCTGCGCGCGGTGAACAACAACTTCCTCGACACCTACCAGCTCAAGACGCAGAACATGGTGCTGGACGCGACCATCGACCGGATCGAGCGGCGCGACGGCGAGTATCACGTGACGCTGACCTACGCACGCAGGCCCAAAACTGTCACGCTCGTCTACGACCGGGTGCTCACCTGCACCGGATTCGCCTTGGACGACAGCATTTTCGGCGCGGGCGCGCGGCCGGAGCTGACCATCAAGGACCGGTTCCCGAAACTGACCGAAGAATGGGAGTCGGTGAACGTCCCCGATCTGTTCTTCGCGGGGACACTGACCCAGTCCCGTGATTTCAAGAAGTACACCAGCGCGTTCATCCACGGATTCCGTTACGGGGTACGCGCTTTGAGTCAGGTGCTGGCGCACCGCTACAACGGCGCCGAGTGGCCGTCGCGGATGCTGCCCGCCGAACCGGAGGCCATCGCGGACGCGCTGCTGGACCGGCTCGACCACACCTCCGCGCTTTTCCAGCAGTTCGGTTTCTTGTGTGATTTCGTGTCCGTGCCCGCCGGGTCGAGTAACGCCCGGTACCACGAGGAGATGCCGTTCGATCTGCTGCACAAACCGGGCTATGGCGCGAAGGGCACCGTCATCACCGTTTCGCTGGAATACGGCGCCGGACATTCCGCGATCGACCCGTTCGACGTCGAAGCCGGTCGCGCGTGGGAAGCCGATCCGGCCAACGAGGACCGCTACATGCACCCGGTGGTACGGCATTTCCGCGACGGCGAACTGGTGTCGGTCAAGCATTTGCCCGAGCAGATCTACAACGAATGGACCGACGAGGACGAGTACCGGCTGCCACTGCGCGAATTCGTCGCCGGGGCACTCAGCGGCGCACCGGCCGTCGCCTGACGCGGGGATCGGAGCCCACGCCATGACCATGGATCTGTCGCCGGTCAATCTCCGCGAGTTCGAACGAGCCGCCCGCGACCGCCTCGATCCGGTGTACTACGACTACTTCGCCGGTGGCGCACAGGACGAGCACACGGTCCGGGCCAACGAATCGGCGTTCGCCGCGATCGAGCTGGTGCCCAGGATCCTGCGCGGCGCCGAGGATCCCGAGCCTGCGACGAGCCTGCTGGGCTGTCCGTCCGCGATGCCGGTGCTGCTGGCACCGACCGCCTTTCACCGGATCGCGCATCCGGAGGCGGAGCTGGCCACCGTGCGCGCCGCGGCCAGGGCGGACGTGATCATGACCGTCGCCATGCTGTCCACCGTCGCGGTGGAACGGATCGCCGAGGAGGCTCGCGGCGTACTCGACGGCACCGACCCGAAACTCTGGTTCCAGCTCTACGTCCAGCCGGACCAGGAATTCACCAGGGCACTGGTGCAGCGGGCCGAGTCGGCGGGCTGCCGCGCACTGGTGGTCACCGTGGACTCGGCGGCGCTGGGGCGTCACGAACGCAACGACCGCAACGATTTCCACCAGCTCCCCGAGGACGTCCAGTGCGAGAACCTGCGCGGGCTGGGCGGCAGCGATTCGGGCAACGTGCGGCGGGTGACGCTTTCGCCGGAGATCTCCTGGCAGCACATCGAAAAGCTGCGCGAGATGACCCGGCTGCCGATCGTGCTCAAGGGTGTGCTGCATCCCGCCGACGCCCGGCTGGCGGTGCGCAACGGCGTGGACGCGATCGTGGTGTCCAATCACGGCGGCCGTCAGCTCGACACCACACCGGCCACCATCGCGCAGCTGCCGGTGCTGGCCGACGCGGTGTCCGGGCGCATTCCGCTCCTGCTCGACGGCGGTGTCCGGCGCGGCACCGACGTGGTGAAGGCGCTGGCGCTCGGTGCCGACGCGGTGGCCCTGGGCAGGCCGATCGTCTGGGGCCTGGCCGCGGACGGCGAGGCCGGGGTGGCCAAGGTGCTCGAGCTGATGCGGTCCGAGCTGGAGAACGCGCTGGCCCTGTGCGGGGTGTCCGCCCCGAAGGAACTGAGCCGGGATCTCGTGGCTCTGCGCAAGGAAAACTCTCGATCCCGTGAGGTACAAGCATGACAGTCCCCAGTGAAGCCGTGGACGACATCGACGAGGTCGCCGAACTCCTCGCCGAGGCACGGCTGCGGCGGCCGAACAACGCGCCGCACGACCGGTTCCTGACGTCCTACAAGGCGAGGATGCTGTATCGGTCGGAAATCCTGCGCCCGCCCGCTGTGCACGGCGTGAAGGACGCGGTCGATCTCCACTGCCACGCCCACGAAGGCCAGCAGGACGCGCTGTCCATCGCGAAACTGGCCTCGGCGAGCGGGATGAAAGGTTTACTGTACAAGAGCATGCCCGGGATGAACCGGCCCGACCTGTCCGGTCCGGCCGAGGCGGTCCGCGCGCTCGAAGACCCGCTGCACCGGTGGGCCGACGAGATGGACATCGAGCCGATCCGGCTATGGTCGGGCTGGATCTGCACCGACACGCGCGGCCTTTCGGTGACCGAGGCGGCCCGAAAGCAGCTGGAGAGCGGGATCTCCGCGATCTGGATGCCGGTGTTCCGCAGCGCCAACACGCTGAGCAAGGTCGGCGGCAAGGCGATCTGGTTCGACAAGAACGCCGACCCGGCCGCGTGGACCGATCCGCTGCCCTGGGAGAAGGCGCTCCAGGTGGGCAATTACACGATCGACGAGCACGGCAGGCTCAAGCCGGAGTACCGCGAGGTCTTCCGGATGGCCGCCGACCACGACGTGATGATCTCCTTCGCGCACGCCACGCATCGCGAGATCGAAGCGATGGCCGAGCAGGTGCGCGACCTGAACATCACCAAGGCCGTGGTGGACCATCCGTTCAGCCCCTTCCTCGATCTGTCGCTCGCCCAGATGAAGGAGCTGACCTCGGCCGGGGTGTACCTGAACTTCACCTACGACGAGATCTCCCCGCTGCTGGGCATCGACCCGGCGGTGATGTGCCGGACCATCCAGGAGGCCGGCACCCACCACGTCACGCTGTCCAGTGACGCGGGGGAGCCGCTGTTCCCGAACACGGTGGAGGCGCTGCGGTTGCTGATCGCCCACATGCGGGCGTTCGGGCTGACCGACGAGGAAATCCGCGAGGTCAGCTCGGCCAATCCGTCGAAGGTGCTCAACGCGGCGTAAGGAGTCCCATGTCCTATCTGCCGTCTCTGCCGGAAGACGCGGTGCTGATGGACGTCTTCCGGGCCTATCCGGCCGGGGTCGCGCCGTTGGCCGACTACCACCGGATCCTGCTGCGCGGTCCGTCGGTTTTCTCGCTCGCCGAACGGGAACTGATCGCCGCCTATGTTTCCGGCCTGAACGACTGCGCGTACTGCCATGGCGTGCACGGTGCCACCGCGGAGGCGTTCGGTCTCCCGGAGGGACGGCTGACTGCGCTGCTCACCGATCTGGACACCGCGCCGGTCGAACAGCGGTGGAAGGTACTGCTGCGCTATCTCCGCACGCTGACGCTGGCCCCGTCGCGACTGACCAAAGTGGACGCCGAAGCGGTACTTGCCGAGGGCTGGGACGAAAAGGCGTTGCACGACGCGGTGTCCGTGTGCGCGTTGTTCAACTTCATGAACCGGTTCGTGGCCGGGCTCGGCATCACCGCGAACGAGGCGTACTTCGCTGCCGCGGCCGCCCGGTTCGTCGCCGACACCGACTATCGGGAGTATCAGGACATCGCCGAGTCCGGCTGAGGCCCTGCTGCCGGAAGTGCTTGCGGCAGCAGGGTTCTCGGTCAGCTCAGGGTGAGTGCGTTCCGCAGCACCGCGATCGCCTGGGCGATGGCGGCTTCGGCGGCGTGGGTTTCGCGGAGCGCGTTGACCATCACGAAGTCGTGGATGATCCCCTGGTACCGCACCGCGGTCACCGGCACGCCGGCCTGACGCAGCTTCGCCGCGTAGGCCTCGCCTTCGTCGCGGAGCACGTCCGCTTCACCGGTGATCACCAAGGCGGACGGGAGACCGGCGAGTTCGTCGAGGCTCGCGCGCAGCGGGGACGCGGTGGTTTCCGCGCGCTGGGCCGGGTCGGTCGTGTACTGGTCCCAGAACCACTTCATGCCTTCGCGGCCGAGGAAATAGCCCTCGGCGAACTTCAGGTACGACTCGGTGTCGAAGTTGGCGTCGGTGACCGGGTAGAACAGCACCTGCTGCCGGAAGACGACGTCACCGCGGCGCTTGGCCAGCAACGTGAGCGCCGCGGTCATGTTGCCGCCGACCGAGTCGCCGGCGATCGCGATTCTGGTGCTGTCCAGCCCCTTTTCGGCGCCGTGCTCGGTGACCCACTTCGCGACGGCGTAGTTCTCCTCGATCGCGATCGGGTAGCGCGCTTCCGGCGATCGGCTGTACTCCGGGAACACCACCGCCGCGCCGGTGCCCGCCGCGAGTTCGCGCACTAGCCGTTCGTGGGTGTGGAAGTCGCCGAACACCCAGCCCGCGCCGTGGATGTAGACGATCACCGGCAGGGGCCCGGTCGCGCCCGCCGGACGGACGATCCGCGTCTCGACGTCGCCGTTCGGGCCGCCGGGCACCGACAGGGTCTCGATGTCCGCCGCGGGCATCGCGATCTCGCCGTCCTGGACCGCGTCGACGGCCTTGCGTCCCTCGGCGGGCGGGAGCTGGAACAGGTACGGCGGCTGGTCGGTGGCCTCGGCGAACGCCTGTGCGGCGGGTTCGAGGGCGAGGTTGTGCGGGTTGGCGGTCATGACTGCCTCCTGGGTTCGGTGTGACAACCAAGAAGGTAGCTCGCAATTAAGTTGTGCACAACTGAGTTGGGCATGATGAGATTTACGGCACTTGAGTTGCGTGCGGATGCGCTGAGGGCGCAGGATGGAGGGTTGAGGAGGACGTGATGGCTGAACCCCTGTCGCTATGTCTCGATGACCAGCTCTGCTTCGGGCTGTATGCGGCTTCGCGCGCGGTGACGTCGCTCTACCGCGTCGTCCTGGCCGACCTGGACCTGACGTATCCGCAGTACCTGGTGATGCTCGCGCTCTGGGAGCGCGACGACCGGCTGGTCAAGGAACTCGGTACCGAGCTCAACCTCGACTCCGGCACGCTGTCGCCGCTTTTGAAGCGCCTGCAGACGGCCGGGCTGGTGCGCCGCGATCGTCAGGCCGACGACGAGCGCGCGGTCCGGGTCAGCCTCACCGAAGCGGGTACGGCGTTGCGCGAGAAGGCCGCCGGGATCCCGAACGTGGTCGGCGAGGCGATGGGACTGGACGAAGCCGGGCTCGCCCGCCTGCGCGCGGAACTCGACCGGCTGACGGAGTCGGTGAACGCCTACCGCGAGGCGATGCCCTCGGCCTGACGCCGTTCTCGGTGCTGCTTCAGGGAAGCGTGGCGCCCGTGGCGGCGAGCACGGTGGTGACCGGTTCGAAGTAGGAGTCGCCGCCGGACGCGCAGTCGCCCGTCGCGCCGATGGTCAGACCCAGCGCCGTGGTCCCGTCGAACAAGGGCCTGCCGTCGTCGCCCGGTTCGCTGCCGATGTTCGTCTGGATCAGGCCGGTGAGGGTCCAGCGCGAAGATCCACAATGGACTATTCGGCCGCCTGTCGCGGACCCGGGAACGAGCAACGAGGTTCGGCTGCTCAGCGGTCACTTCCCTGGTGTCATCGCGGGTAGCCTCGCATTACTTGCTCTCCCGAACACAAACATGGTCGTCGACCCCTCGATCCGCACAGGAGCGCCATGAGACGCCTGGCTGGAATCCTTGTCGTGTTCACTTTCCTCATGGCCGTCGCCGCCCCGGCCGAGGCTTCACCAGCGGGACAATCCCAGACGATCTGCATCAATTCCGCCCCCGCCACCGGCTGGATGATCACCGCCTATTACGACTCGTACCTCTGCGGTACGCCGGGTAGCGGGGTTTACAACGCGAAACAGGTCACCGATGTGCGGGACACGCCACCGGGCCGTGCTGTTTCGGCGTGTCAAATGCCGCCACCCAGCGGTTTCTACGCCACCTCGTGGTCGTACACGGCTTCGTGTGAAGGGAGCAAGACGCCCGACAGGCTGCTCAACAACCTGCAATCCGTGACGAATCTGAACGGGCTGTCGTCGGGCTTCACGATCGTCATCTGCGGAATCCAGAACGCGCCGTCCGGCTGGGAGCTGCTCGCCATCGTCGCGGCGTATCAATGCGTTTATCCGCGCGCCGGCGGTCTCGGCCAGAATGCCGTCTCCATCCGCAAACGCTGAACCATTCAATTCGGATTCGGGGAAAGCACCGTTCAGCTCGGCAGATAGGCCTTGAGCCACCGGGTCAGCTCGGTGAAGACGTGCTCGCGCACGGGCCGCGGCGACAGGACGAGGTCGTGCAGGCCGCCGTCGATGCGGATCAGCGTCAGATGCGGGCCGAGGCCGACGCACCGGCGGGCGATGTCGGTGACGTTCAGGACCGCGTCGGCCTGGCCGATATCGGTGTTCTTGCCGGGTTTCACCGACTTCGCCGAGATCATGACGAGGACGGGCACGTCGATGTCGAGCCCGGCCCGCAGGTGGCGCTGTCCCCGGTGGATGGCGGCGAGCCAGGCCGTCCGCACGGGGAAGCCCTCGACGGGTTTCCAGGTGAGGTCGAAGTCCCATTCCCCGCCGAAGGTGTGGTGGAGGCTCTGCGCGTAGGCGGGCGAGACCCCGGCGGGCAGTTCGGCCATCGGACGCGCGCGCCGCAGGACTCCGGCCAGCGCACCGGCCGCGACGCGTTTGAAAGCGGCTTCGGGCAGTTCGAAGAACGGGCTGTTGAGGAACAGTCCTTGGACCAGCCCCCGGCCCCGCACCCGGCCGGCCCACAGCGACGCGACGAGTCCGCCGGTCGAATGGCCGTTGAGCAGCACGACGTCGTGCTCGGCGCGGATGATCCGGACGGCCTCGTCGATCTCCGGGAAGTACTCGGTGAGGTCGGTGACGAAGTTCGGGGTCTGGTGCGGGCGCAGCGAGCGGCCGTACTTGCGCAGGTCCAGCGCGTAGAAGTCGAAGCCCTGCGCGAGATAGAAATCGGCGAGATGGGACTGGAAGAAGTAGTCCACGAACCCGTGGACGTACAGCACCGCGCGCCGCCGCGGCGGGTCGGCCCGCCGGGTGACGAGCGTGGCGAGGACCTCTCCCTCGTCGTCGGTGCCCAGCGGTATCTCGGTCGTCTCGTAGTCCGGCCCGAGCACGTCTGCCATCGGTCCTCCTCTGTCCACTTTGACCATAGTCACCGGATCCGCGCACAGCCGCATCCCGGCCACCGCGCGGGTCAGACGGTGCGCACGCCGGGTGGCAGCTGTCCGGCCGCGGAGGTCTCGCCGAGAATGCGGACGATCTCGCCCTGCAGGGCACGCGCCGCACGGGGTGGCGCCATACCGCGCCGGGAGGCCAGATACACCGTCCTGGTCAGGCCGGGCCCGGCGATCGGCGTGCCCCGGAACCGGTCCCGGACCATGGTGGCCGGCACGACCGCCAGCCCCATCCCGGCGTTGACGAATTCGAGCACGGCGTCCATCTCCCCGCCCTCGATGGCGAGCGTGGGCTCGAACCCGGCGGCGCGGCACGCGGCGAAGGTCGTCTCCCGGAGGTCGTAGCCGGGCCGGAACATCACCAGCGGACGTCCCTCGAGATCCCGGATGTCCATACGGGAACGGCGCACCGGCCGTGGCGCGTCGAGCGGCGACACCACGACCAGATCCTCGACGAACAGCGGGATGGTCTCCAGCACGGAGTCGTTCGTGAGGCGCGAGTCGATGACCAGCGCGAGATCGAGCGAGCCCTCGGACAGCTCGGTCTGCAAATCGCGCGACCCGCCTTCGTGGACGACGAGCTCGATGCCCGGATGCGCCTGCCGGAACGCCACCAGGATGGGCGGCAGCAGCCCGGTGCACAGCGACGGCGTCGCCCCGAGCCGCACCCGTCCGGTGTCGAGGTCCTCGAGCGCCCGGATCTCCTGCCGGGCCGTTTCGGCGTCGGCCAGGACGCGCCGGGCGATCGGGAGCAGCCGCTCGCCCGCCTCGGTGAGCTCGATGTTGCCGCGGTTCCGGTGGAACAACGGGGCGCCGAGGCTGTGTTCGAGCGCACGGATCTGTTGCGACAGCGACGGCTGGGCCACACCCGCCTGTGCCGCGGCCCGCGTGAAGTGACGTGTGTCGGCCACCGCCACGAAATATTCGAGCTGATGGAACTGCATGGAGGCATGATAGCCGACGCCTATCGCGACGAGAGCTTTTAGAACTTTGACCAATACTGGTGGGCGATCTACCGTGCGGAGGTGGCCAGCACAATGACGCGCACCCAGTCCGTGCGCTCCCTTTGGAGAACCACGATCGGCAAGAAGGCCGTCATGGCGATCACCGGTCTGCTCATGCTGGCCTTCCTGATCGCGCACATGCTGGGGAATCTGAAGGTATTCCTGGGTTCCGGCGAATTCGACCATTACGCGGCCTGGCTGCGCACCATCGGCGAGCCCGTGCTGCCCTACTCCTGGTTTCTGTGGATCCAGCGGGCGGTGCTGCTGGTGGCGGTGGTGTTGCACTTCACAGCGGCGCTGCAGCTGACGGTGCGCGACAAGCGGGCGCGGCCGGTCGGCTATGTGCACGGGCAACGTCCTCGCGCGAGTTTCGCGACCCGGACGATGCGGTACGGCGGGGTGATCCTGGCGCTCTTCATCGTCTGGCATCTGCTCGATCTGACGGTGGGCGCGGTACATCCGGCCTTCGATCCGGAAAGCCCTTACCGCAACGTCGTCAACGATTTCCGGATCTGGTGGATCACTCTGATCTACCTCGTGGCGGTGGTGCTGCTCGGCATCCACGTCAACCACGGTTTCTGGAGTGCCTCGCAGACACTGGGCCTCAACCGGCCGGGCCGCGACAAAGCCATCAAGGTGTTCGGATCGACGGTGGCGGTCGTGCTCACGGCGGGTTTCGCGCTCGTTCCACTCGGCGTCATGACCGGATTGGTGAGCTGAATTGACCGATTACCTCGTGGGTGACCCGATCACCGACACCGCGGCCCCCGGCGGCCCGCTCGAACGCCGGTGGGACGAACGCCGGTTCGGCGCCAAACTGGTCAATCCCGCCAATCGCCGCAAGCACCGGATCATCGTGGTCGGCACCGGCCTCGCCGGGGGATCGGCCGGGGCCACCCTGGCCGAACAGGGCTATCATGTCATCCAGTTCTGCTTTCAGGACTCGCCACGCCGGGCCCATTCGGTCGCGGCGCAGGGTGGGATCAACGCCGCGAAGAATTACCGGAACGACGGCGACTCGGCCTATCGGCTGTTCTACGACACGGTCAAGGGTGGCGATTTCCGCTCGCGGGAGTCGAACGTCTATCGTCTGGCGCAGCTGTCGGGCGAGATCATCGATCAATGCGTCGCGCAGGGAGTGCCCTTCGCCCGCGAGTACGGCGGGCTGCTGGACACCCGTTCGTTCGGTGGCGTACAGGTCGCCCGCACCTTTTACGCGCGTGGTCAAACAGGTCAGCAATTGCTCATCGGCGCCTATCAGGCGCTGTCCCGCCAGATCGACGCCGGGAACGTCGAACTGCACCCGCGCACGGAAATGCTCGATCTCATCGTCGTCGGGGGACGTGCCCGCGGCATCGTCGCGCGCGATCTGGTCACCGGCGCGATCGACACCTATCTCGCGGACGCGGTGGTGCTGGCCACCGGTGGTTACGGCAACGTCTTCTACCTGTCGACCAATGCCAAGGGCAGCAACGCCTCCGCGATCTGGCGTGCGCACAGGCGGGGCGCGTACCTCGCCAATCCCTGCTACACGCAGATCCATCCGACCTGCATTCCTCGTTCGGGAGAGCACCAGTCGAAGCTGACGCTGATGTCCGAGTCGCTGCGCAACGACGGGCGGATCTGGGTGCCCGAGTGTGCCGGTGACACCCGCCCTCCGGACGAGATCCCCGAAGCCGAGCGCGACTACTACCTCGAGCGGCTCTACCCGTCGTTCGGCAATTTGGTTCCCCGCGACATCGCTTCGCGGGCGGCCAAGAACCAGTGCGATGCCGGACGCGGTGTCGGGCCGGGCGGCCTCGGCGTCTACCTCGACTTCGCCGACGCCATCGCGCGCATGGGACGTCCCGCCGTCGAAGCCAAGTACGGCAACCTGTTCGAGATGTACGCGCGCATCACCGCGGAGGATCCGTACGAGGTGCCGATGCGGATCTACCCGGCCGTGCACTACACCATGGGCGGGCTCTGGGTCGATTACGACCTGCAGAGCACGATCCCGGGGCTGTTCGTGATCGGCGAGGCGAACTTCAGCGACCACGGCGCCAACCGGCTCGGCGCGTCGGCGTTGATGCAGGGGCTGGCCGACGGGTACTTCGTGCTGCCGACCACGATGAACCATTACCTCGCGTCCGCCGAACTGGAGCCCGTCGATGCGCGGAGCCCCGAGGTGACAATGGTTTCGGAGGAGGCGCGGGAACGGATCCGGCGGCTGATGTCGATCGACGGAACGCGCACCGTCGACTCGTTCCACCGCGAACTCGGGACCCTGCTCTGGGATCACTGCGGAATGGCCCGCACCGAGGGCGGCCTCCGCAAGACACTGGACCGGATTCCCGCGCTGCGCGAGGAGTTCTGGCGCTCGGTCAAGGTGCCCGGCGCGGGCGCGGAGCTGAACAAGGAACTCGAAAAAGCAAACCGGGTGGCGGATTTCTTCGAATTCGCCGAGCTGATGGTCCTCGACGCGCTCGTGCGCGAAGAGTCGTGCGGTGGTCATTTCCGCGAGGAGTATCAGACGCCGAACGGCGAAGCCCAGCGTGACGACGAGCATTTCAGCCACGTCGCGGCGTGGCAGTACAACGGCGAAGTCCCGATCCTGCACAAGGAAGCTCTCCAGTTCGACCACGTTCACCCGACCCAGCGGAGCTATGCGTGAAACTGACCGTGCGTATCTGGCGTCAGACGGGTCCCGGGGCGCCGGGAAAGATGGTCGAATATCCCGTCGACGACGTCACCCCGGAAATGTCCTTTTTGGAGATGCTGGACGTCCTCAACGAGTCGCTGATCGTCGCCGGTGAGGAGCCGGTCGCGTTCGACCACGACTGCCGCGAGGGCATCTGCGGCATGTGCGGTGTGGTGATCAACGGCCGGGCACACGGCCCCGAGCAGACCACCGCCTGCCAGCTGCACCTGCGTGCCTTCCGCGACGGCGACGTGATCGACGTGGAACCCTGGCGTGCCAAGGCATTCCCGGTGCTCAAGGATCTGGTCGTCGACCGCTCCGCGCTGGACCGCGTCATCCAGGCCGGTGGCTACATCACCGCCCCGACCGGCGCCGCTCCCGAAGCGCACTCGACCCCGGTGCCCAAGCCGGACGCCGAAACCGCTTTCGAGAACGCCACCTGTATCGGCTGCGGTGCCTGTGTGGCGGCCTGTCCCAACGGCTCGGCGATGCTGTTCACCGCGGCGAAGGTCACGCACCTCAACGTTCTTCCGCAAGGGCAGCCCGAGCGCGAGTCGCGGGTGCTGGACATGGTGGCCGCGATGGACGCGGAGGACTTCGGCGGCTGCACCAACGTCGGCGAGTGCGTGGCCTCCTGCCCGAAGGGCATTCCCTTCTTCAGCATCACCACGATGAATCGCGAGTATCTGCGCGCGGTGCGCAAACACTGAATACCCGCAGTCCTTTCGGGGACCGGTCCCGGGTGCCGGGCACGACAATCGGCGTCGCCCGTCACCCGTTGCCGACCAAGGGACCGAGATGGACTACCCGACGCAGGTCACACCGGAAGCCGCGCCGGTTCGCCGGAGCCATGACCCGGTGGCCGTCGCCCTCGCCAATGCCTCGCTGCTGAGCGTCGGATATCTGTTACTGGGGCGACGCAAACTCGCCGTGTTCAGCCTCGTGGTCACGGCCGCGCTCGTCACCCTCCTCGTCACGGTCGCCCGGTCGGTGTGGCTCGAGGCGGGCGTGGTCCTCTGGTGGGCGGCGCTCATCGCGCACGGGTGGTTCCTCGCACGACGGCGCGCTGAGCGAGTCGTGGTGCGCAGGCAGCGCATCATCGCCCTCGCGGTCGCGATTCCTGTGCTGCTCGCCTTCGGACTCCTTCGGTTCGACGCCGCCAGGATCGAGCACACCGTCACCGAGGCCCGCCACAGCGGCGACTGCGGGCAAGCGGAAACCGCGCTGCGCAAGGTGTGGTTCGGTCATCGCGTGGCCGACGCCCCGATGACCGTGCGCGGGGAGAAGACCGTTCAGGCCTGCGGTCGGCTGCGGACCGCCAAAGCCGGGCTCACCGCCGCGTCGGCAGGCGACGTCAACGCCCTGAAAGCGGGCTTCGACGGACTCGCCTCGATTCTCGCCCAGCTGCCCGGCCATGAGAAGATGGCCGAGGTGACCCTCGACGGGTTCCTCAACGGCTTACCCGCAAAGAACGCCTGCCACACCGCGGCGATCAGCGACTGGCTTTTCTGGCGGCACAAGAACAACACCGTGCTGGACCGGTCGGCCGCCGTTGTCGGGCGGATCGCCCCCGCGGCACTCGTCGGATGCGGTGACGAACTCGCGGCCGCCGAGCAATGGGAGCAGGCACGGGCGCGGTATCAGCAGTTCCTGGACCGGTATTCCGGCCAGGAACTCACCGGCAGGGCTGAGGAAGGGGTCAAGAAGGCCACGCTGGCCATCGAACTGGCCAACGTCCGCGGCCTGCTGCGCGGGCCGGCCAGCGCACAACCTGCCTACTGCGACAAACCGGCGCAATACAGCGGCGCAGCCCCTTACGGCAAAGGAACCAACCGTGCACTGTTCTACGGGAGCGACGAGTACACCGGCAAACTTCCCGCCGAGTGGCGGGGAACCGACGCCGCCGAGGCCGTGCTGGTGGTTTGCGCGGGCAAGACGGACTACGGAACTCCGGTCCAGACCTGCCCCTACCACAGTGAGAAACGGCCCGAGCTCCGTGGCGACGTGACCTTCCACAAGATCGCGATTCCGGTGAAGGCCTACGAGCTGCGGACCGGAAAGCTCGTGGTCGAGACCACGGTGGAGATCGGCGGCGCGAGTTGTCCCGAGACCTTCACCTACTCTCACTTCGGCACGATCGAGCTCGGCCCGCCACCGAAGGAATACGTCACCGCGTCCGACGCCGACATCCGTGCCGCGTTCACATCCCTGATCACTCCATGACCGCGGCGTCGTGAAGTCAACGGTCCGCGGAGCGAACGTCCGGGCAGAAAACCGGCAGGCCGATTCGCGCGGAAATCAGGCCGCGAACCGTCGCCCGAGCGGCCCGGCCGGGCGTGGCGTGTCTTCCCTATGGTCGAAACGCGCACTTCCCAGCCAATTCCAGAAAGGGCACCGATGAGCAGGAGCAAGGTGAAACGCGTACTGGGAACCTTGGGAATCATTCTCGCCGGGCTGCTGACCGGCGCGACACTCTCCGCCCCGCCGGCGGGCGCGGCACAGGCCGCCGCCGCGTCTCCGATCATCAGCGCCGCCGCCCCCAAATGTGTCGGGCTGGCGGACAACGGCAGTACGGCCAACGGGACCCGGTTGGTGTTGTGGGACTGCCATCTCCACGTCGACCAGCGGTGGTACCCCGGGCTGGACGGCCGCTCGTTGCGCAGCTTCGCCTCCGGCTACCCCAACGGCAAGTGCGTCGGGCTGGCGAACAACGGCAGTACCGCCAACGGCACCGAACTGGTGCTGTGGGACTGTCACCTCAACCCCGACCAGCAGTGGTCGTGGCGGGATCTGGGCGATGGCAACAACGCACTGGTCAACACCCCTTCGGGCAAGTGCGTGGGCCTGGCGAACAACGGCAGCACGGCCAACGGGACACGGCTCGTGCTGTGGGACTGCCACCTGCACGTCGACCAGCGGTGGTACTGACCACTGATTTGCGCACGAGAGGGGCAGGGACTCTCGCGAGCCCTGCCCCTGGTGCTCCATTGTGGACGGTCAGTCCGTGACCGGCGTGAGCAGCGCCGCGAACCGCTGATGGCGGTCGCCCACCTTGGCCGCCGAGGCGGCGATCTGACCGGCGTCGTTGATACCGTAGGCCGCCGTGATGGTCAGGCCGGAATCCGGCGGGATCAGCGTGGTCAGATCGGTGCGGACGCCGCCGCGGTACACCCAGCCGTCGCGGCCGTCACCGACGATCGTGCCGTCCTTGTTGATCGCGAAGGCGGTGCCGAACGTGCTCCCGCCGAGATCCGGCCACAGGTCGATCACCTTGCCCGCCGCGAACATCACCGGGTGCCGGGGCGCGAACTCGCCACCGCCGACCCCGGCCGCGCCGACCGCGATCCCGCCGGAGTTCATGGCGTGCGCCTCCGACCACGTGCTGCCGGGCAACGAACCGAGGCCGGACGGGCTGCCGTTGCGCCACACCGTGGCCTCGGCGTTGGTGACGTCGTTCGTCGTCGTGGACAATCCGAGAACCTGGCCGTCCGCGGTGATTCCGAACGCCCCGGCGACCCGGCCACCGGGCAGCGGCGGCAGCACCGTGGTCCTTCCTCCCTGGTAGAGCCAGGCGACACCGGTGTCGACGCCCCTGCCCGCGATCTGGCCTGCGTCGTTGATCGCACGCGCCTCGACCTGATCGTCGGCGGGCAGGATGCCGAGATCGGTCGGGACGCCGTTGCGCCACACCACCGCGGTCTGCCGGATGGGCAGCGTCTGCCGCGCGGAGCCGACGACGGTGTCGGAGGAGTTCATCCCGAACGCCGCGCTGTCGTGCGCCAAAGCCGGGTCGCCCGGTACCACGCCGGGCAACTCGGTCACCTGCGTCGGGCTGGTGCTGAGGTAGCCGGTCTGGGCGCCGAGGCCGGGGAACGACCCCAATCCCGCGGTATGGCCGGCCGCGTTGAGCGCGAAAGGTATGTTGCCGACCGCGCCGTTCATGGCTCTGATCATGGTCACCTGATAACGAACGGGAGCCGCCGCTGCCGCGTGGCCGGCGGTGACGGTGCTCGCGAGCGCGAACGGCGCCGCCAGCAGGGCAAGGGCGCGCGTGATCTTGTGCCGCACGTTGTCTCCTTTTCGAAGGGGAGCCGACACCGGGAAGTACACGCACGGGTTACGCCCCGCCCGCCGATCACGTCACAGGGGCACGTTCGACTGTGGCTGCTAATCCGCCGCTTTCGAGAGGCGGGCGGCGAGCGTCTTGACGTGCTCGACGAGTTCCGGGGGCTCGTGCACGCGGAACTCGAATCCTTTGCCTGCCACATAGATGGCCAGCTCGTCCAGTGAGTTGGACCCTGCCAGCAGGGTGCAGCTGTGCTCGTCGATCGGCTCCAGGACCGCGCTGGTGGGGGTGATGCGCTCTGCCGCGGTCTCGGCGTCGACGTGCAGGGTGAACCGGGCCTGATAGCGGTAGGCCGAGGTGGAGATCGCCCGTGACGTGTAGTCGCCGAGATCGGGGTCCGGCGGGGTGCGCGGGGCGAACCGGGGGCCGGTGGGCGTGCGTGGTCGGAGGCGGTCCACGCGATAGGTGCGCCAGTCCTGGTGGTCGACGTCCCAGCCGACGAGGTACCAGCGTCGTCCGGTGTGCACCAGCCGGTGCGGCTCGGTCGTACGGACGCTGCCGGTTCCGTCGTGGGTGCGGTAGTCGAAGCGCAGGCGCAGTGAGTCGCGGCAGGCGGCGGCGATGGCGGTGAGGGTGTCCGGGTCGGCGGTGGGTCCGGTGTTGGCCATCGGCACCGTCACCGAGTGCAGGGCGTTGATCCGGTGGCGCAGCCGGGACGGCAGAACCTGTTCGAGCTTGGCCAGGGCGCGCACCGAGGTCTCTTCGATGCCGGTGATCGAACCGCCGGCGGCGGTGCGCAGGCCCATCGCGACCGCGACGGCTTCGTCGTCGTCGAGCAGCAGCGGTGGCAGGTTCGCGCCTGGCCCCAGCCGGTAACCGGCGATGCCTGCGGTGGCCAGCACGGGATAGCCGAGGGCACGCAACCGGTCGATGTCGCGGCGCACGGTGCGCGGAGTGATTTCCAGCCGCTCCGCCAGTTCGGTGCCGGACCAGTCGCGTCGGGTCTGCAGGAGCGAGAGCAGTCGCAACAGACGTGCCGAGGTTTCCCACATGATGTGAAGTCTGCCATCCGGCTAGGACCGAACTTGACCTAACCGGCTCCTAGAGTCGTTCGTATGGACAACAACAGCGAAATCCGGCCCTTCACCATCGACATCCCCCAGGCCGAGCTGAACGACCTGCGGGACCGGCTGGCCAGGACCCGGTGGACCACGGACCTGCCCGGCGCCGGCTGGAGCCGCGGGGTGCCGGCGAGCTATCTCAAGGGGCTGGCCGACTACTGGCGCGACGGCTACGACTGGCGGACCCACGAGCGGGAACTGAACTCCTACCCGCAGTTCACCACCGAGATCGACGGCCAGGACATCCACTTCCTGCATGTCCGCTCGCCGGAGCCGGACGCGCTGCCGCTGATCCTGATCCACGGCTGGCCCGGCTCGATCGTGGAATTCCTGAACGTCATCGGCCCGCTGACCGACCCGCGAGCGCACGGCGGCGACCCGGCGGACGCGTTCCACCTGGTGATCCCGTCGATCCCCGGCAGCGGATTCTCCGGGCCCACCACCGAAACCGGCTGGGACACCAACCGGATCGCCAGGGCCTTCGCGGAACTGATGAACCGGCTCGGCTATGACCGCTACGGCGCGCAGGGCGGCGACACGGGCGCGGTCGTCGCCCCGGGGCTCGGGCGGCTCGACCCCGGCAAGGTCGTCGGTGTGCACGCGAACGGGCTCGCCGCGTTCACCGATGTCGACCCGGACCAGGAGCTGACCGAGGCCGAGCAGACGCGGCTGAAGCACCTGCAGTACATGAAGACCGAGCAGTCCGGCTACGCGATGATCCAGATCACCCGGCCGCAGACGCTGGCACACGGGCTGCACGACTCGCCGATCGGGCAACTGGCCTGGATCGTGGAGAAGTTCAAGGAGTGGACCGATCCGGCCGCCGAACTGCCCGAGGACGCCGTGGGCCGGGATCTGTTGCTCACCAACGTAATGCTGTACTGGCTGACCGGCACCGCCGGCTCCTCGGCCAACTGCTACTACGAGACCGCGCACGCCGGAGCCTGGGGCGCGAACGAGCGATCCACGGTGCCGACCGGGGTCGCGGTGTTCCCCATGGACGTGTCGATCCGGAGCACCCTCGAACGGGAACACACCATCGTGCACTGGTCCGAGTTCGGCCGTGGCGGCCATTTCGCCGCGATGGAGGCTCCCGACCTGCTCATCGACGACGTACGGGAATTCTTCGGCAAGCTGCGCTGAAACCGCCGTTCCATGGGGGCTTGCCAACGCGGACCCGGTAATCGTGAAGTGATCGGCGACAATGGTGATAACTTCCCTGGGGGTGCAAGGCAGCCGATTAGAACAGAAAGTAAGAGTAGTGGATTTCGAAGCACTGGCCGCCGAGTTGCGGAACCTTCGAGAGAACGTCACGGCCGAGGTGACCGGTAAGGGCCGCGCTCAAAGAGGTTCTCAGCTTCATGGCCGCGCTCGCTCGGACCGGCTTCGAGCTCCGGAAATAACACGGGTGCGTCAGCCGACGCCAGCTGCTGCGCATTGGCGAAATGGCGTTTCTCGGTGCCATGACAGACAGCGAGAACGAACCTCGTCCGCGGCCGGCGGGGAACTGGAAGCCCAGCGGCTATTCACTTCCGCCTTCTCCGCGACGCACCAATACGGCAAGGTCGGCGCTCAGATCGGCGAGTTGTTCCGTGATGGCGGACAGCTTCCGCTCGATGACGGCGAGCCGTGCGGACACCGCATCGTTCAGGTCTTCTCTCGGTTCTCCGAGCGTCGGGGGCATCCGGCCGTTCAGCAAGGCCGACAGGTGCTGTGGATGCCAGCCCAGCGCGGTGGAGAGGGCTTCGAGCGTTCGCGCACTTCGCTTGCGCTCCACCGTTTGATGCTGGATTTCCCGCACAATCGCCTGCGACACGGCAGAGCGCTCGGCAAGCTCGCGTTGCCGCCATCCGAGCTCATGCACGCGCTCGTTGATGGCCTTCGCGACCGCCGTCCAGTCTTCCGACACCCATTCCTCCGTGGTCCGCCTCAGCGTCGACATTAGCGCCTGAACCATCCGGCGACGCGCCTTCTGCGACACCGGCCGGGCGGTGGTGGCGAAGCGGCTCGAGGATTAACACCGCGCAGGCCGAGCGGCAGGCCGCGGAGGCTGAGTTGAGGCACCTACCGGAAGCGGTCACGATCGACCGGGCGGAGGTCTATGCCAGGTTGGACGCGCTGCCACCACGAAAAAGAGGCCGTCATGGTGACGGCCTCTCTGCGTATGGTTAACGAGTGTGTCCGAGGGGGGACTTGAACCCCCACGCCCGTTAAGGGCACTAGCACCTCAAGCTAGCGCGTCTGCCATTCCGCCACTCGGACCTGCTGAGGAGTGAGTGTACATCGTGCCCGTGACCCACTGTCATCGGGATGACGATCAAGCCCCGGCGTGGGGGAGAGGGGCCGGTTTCCGGCCGACGCCGGCCAGGTAGCGGGAGGTGGCGGGGTGTTCGCTCCAGACGGAGTCGTTGTCCGGCCGCCATTGCGGTACCCACACCACGCCCGGGTCGAGCAGTTCGAAGTCGCCGAAGAACGCGGTGAACTCGGCTCGGGTGCGCAGGCAGGTCTGGGTGGTGGACTCCGTCGAGTAGTTGCGCACGACCTGCTGGATGCCGGGGTCGTCCAGCTCGTCGCAGCCGTGGCTCATGGCCAGCAGTGACCCGGCCGGGAGGCAGTCGCGCAGGAACTCCAGTGCCTTTTCCGGGGCCTGTTCGGGGGTGATGAAGTGCAGCAACGCCACCACGAGCAGGCAGGTCGGTTCCTCCGGGTCGATTCCGTCGATCGTCGACACCTGGTGCCACAGGTCGGTGTACTCGAGCAGGTCCGCATAGAGGGCGTGGTGGCGGCGCCGGTCCGCGTGCGTGCCCAGGAGTGCGTCGGCGTGGGCGTAGGCGATCGGCTCGTTGTCGATGTAGACGACCCGGCATTCGCCGGGGGCGGCCTCGTCGGCGATCTCGTGCACCTGGCCCTTGGTGGGCAGGCCGGAGCCGATGTCGACGAACTGCCGGATCCCCTGCGCCACGGCGCAGCGGACGGCACGGCCGAGGAACGCCCTGTTCGCCTGCATCGCGCGCACGATGTCGGGCATGACGCGCTTCTGGCGGTCGCCGAACTCGCGGTCGATGGCGTAGTGGTTCTCGCCGCCGAGCAGGTAGTCGTAGATGCGGGCGGGGCTGGGTTTCTCGACGTTGGCGAGCAGCCGGTCGGCCGCCGCTTCCGACGCGCCGGTGGGCGTGAAATTGTCAGGCATGGTAGGGGAATTCTGGCGGACTCGGCCGGTGTTCGGCGTCCGGCGTTCGCACCAATCATGCTGAGCGGGACGGATCTACGACGCGTGCCGCGGCGTCGGAAGCAGCTGCCTGCCCAGAGGGCAGGTGGGTGGCGAACAGCGTGTCGTCCTCGGCCAAGGTGTCCTGGCTGACGCGGTGGTCGGCAAGGAGCAGCTCGATCGGCTCGTCATCGAGGCCGCCTGGATAGTGCGGCGGGTGAATTCGGGCAGAATCGATGAGGCTTCGCGCGCTTCCGTTGTGGTGACGTGTGAGGCGGGTTCGGGTTGCCTGGGTGCGGGTGATCCCACAGTGATGCACCCCGTCCGCCGCGTGGACGTCTTCCGGGGTGAGGGCGATCGAGGTGAATGAATCACCGGCCGATCGCCCGGCCGCCGGGTGGAAGGTCCGCCCGGGCACGACCGGAAAGGGGCAGCCATGACAGCCCGCACCTACCTTCGCCGCAGCGTCGCCGCCCTCGCCGTCGCGGGAGCCGCCGCCGGGTTGACCGCGCTGGCCGCCGGTACCGCGAGTGCCGACAACGGCTATGGCCCGAGTGTCTCCCCGTGCACCTCGAACCAGTTCACCAGCAAGGTGGTCTACGGCGGGGCCGGCGCGGGCAACCGCAACGCGGCCATCCAGTTCACCGCCAACCCCGGGGAACGCTGCCTCCTGCCGGGCAAGCTCCACGTCGGCCTGGTCGGTGCGCACGATGTGCTGGTCGACAACCAGGCTCCGGCCGACGCACCGCCGGTCGCGCTGGTCGACGGCTCCTCGGCCTACGTCCCGTTGCACTGGACCGCCATCGGGTCCGACGCCCAGCAGCAGACGCCCAACGGCGTCACGTTCAGCGCGCCGTCGGATTCCAACGCCCACGGTGACTACATCAACCCGAACGTCACCCTCGACTGGGGTCTCGGCCCGGTCGACGCCGGTCCGGACAGCCACACCGTCGACGTCGGCGCGCTGACCCCGGGAACCGCTCCCACCGCCTGACCCGTCCCCCGGCGGAAAAGGCCCGGGCGGTGGCCCCGCGGAGCCGTGGCACCGGCCGGGTTCCATTCCATCCTAAATGGACAGTCGCCTCACTGGCAGGCTTCGCAGTCAGGGTCGTCGATGCGGCAGGCGGCGCCGTCGGTCAGCGGGAAGTCGAAGTCGTCGAGCGCCGGCACGGCCAGCGGGGCGGCTTCTTCCGGGGCGGTGGTGGGGGACATGTCACTCCTTGGCTACAACGTCGCTTATCTTTGTGTAGCGCTGAAGATCGACAGGCATTCCGTGACGCGCGACACAGCCGGATGCTTACCCGGCGGGCAGCACCTCGTCCCAGGCGACCGGTAGCCGGGCGGGCCCGAGCACGGCGGCGTCCTTCTTGAACGGGACCTCCTCGAACGGCACCGCCAGCCGCAGCGACGGGATCCGGCGCGGCAGCGTGGCCAGCACGGTGGTCAGCTCCAGCCGGGCGATGTGCTGGCCGGGGCACTGGTGCGGACCGTGGCCGAAAGCCAGGTGTGCACCACGCGGCCTGGCGAGGTCGAGCCGTTCGGGCAAGGGGAACCGCTCGGGGTCCTGGTTGGCGGACTGGAGCGCGACGACGACGTAGTCGCCCGCCGCGATGCGGGTGCCGGCGATTTCGGTGTCCACTGTGGCCACTCGCATTAGGCCGCTTCCGTTGCTCAGCAGGCGAAGGAGTTCTTCGGCGGCGTTCGGGGCCGCGCTCGGATCCTCGCGGAGCAGCGCGAGCTGGTCCGGGTTGCGCAGCAACGCCAGTATGCCGTAGGTGATCAGGCTCGCGGTGGTGTCGTAGCCGGCGGCCAGCAGGCCCGAGGCCACCTTTGTTAGTTCGAGCTGGGTGAGTGGTTGATCAGCCGCCTGTGCCTTGGCGGCCATCACGCTGATCACGTCCTCGCCGGGCTCCTGAACGCGCTGGGCCACCAGTTCGGCCACGTAGGCGTACAGCGGGACCTTCACCGCCTCCAGCTCCTCGGTGTCGACGTGCCCGTCGAACAACGCCCTGGCGGCGTTGTGGAACAGCACCCCGTCCTCGGGCGGGACGTCGAGCAACTCGGCGATGACCGATGAGGTGAGCGGCGTGGAGAACCTGGCGTGCAGGTCGACGGGACCGGTTTCGCCCGCCAGGGCGTCCAGCAGTTCGTCGACGACCCGTTGCACCAGCGGCCGGAACAGCTCCGTGCGCTTGACGGTGGTGATCGCGGGCGCGATCACCCGGCGGAAGCGCAGGTGATCCGTGCTGTCCATCCGGTTGAAGTCGCCCTCCTCGACGGCGGCACCGGGAGGCTGGTTCAGCAGCACGTGACCGGCTTGGCCCGACCGGGCGCTGAACCGCTCCTGGTCGCCCAGCACCTCCCGGACATCGGCGTAGCGGGTGACCAGCCAGGCTTCGATCCCGGTCGGGCACAGCACCTTCGTCACCGGTGCCTCCCGCCGGAGGCCGGCGATCTCGGGCGCGGGGCCGAAAGGGCACTCTCGTTCGCGGGGCAGTGGCAGCGGAAGGGTATCGCTCGGCGCAGACAAAGACCGCTCCTTGGCACGGGGCATCATCGATCGCGACGGTAGGCAGGTCATGTCACGGGTATGTCACGCCGACGCGGGTATGCCCTTTGGGAACAGCAATCTTGCCTCCCCGGTGCGGAAGGCGGCTTCCGGAGCCGGGACAACCCGGACTCGTGATCCTGACCGTCCCGTCGTCGGGCGCCCGCGCTGGTGGTGCCGAAGAAACTGGCTCACTGTCGCATTCGTGGGTCGTGCGAAGGGTCGGGGTACATCGGCGGGCAGCCGTGTTCGACGGCTTCGGGGCGCAGTTCGTAGTGCCAGGGTTCGTTGCGGTAGATCTGGCACAGCCCGTACCGGGCGCCGTGCTCGGACAGCCACGCCTTGGCCTCGGAAGGTCCGATGTCGACCGCGTTCCCCGAAACGTGGGGAGACGTGCCGGGGGTGGCCACCCAGCGGGCGGCCTCCTTTTCCGAGCCGTACCGGGAAACCGCTTCCCGGCGAAGCCGGTTCTGGTACTCCGGTGAACGCCAGCCACTGTTGACGAAGAATTCGACGCCGTCGTTCGCGGCGTCCTTCGCGGCCTCGCGCAGGGCACCGAGGAGAGCCGGATCGAGGTTGGCCACGGCCGGAACTTCGTCGTCGAAGACCGTCGTGCCGCGGGGGACGGCACCATCGGCCTCGCCGAGCGTGCCGTGGTACTGGACGCGAACCAACCGGTAGCCGAGGGCCTTGACGACCGCCGCGATGACGACTCGCGGACCGGCGGCGAGAGTCCTGCGAATCCGGCGGGTCGTGGTCACCAGGCCGCCGGGAAGCCGGCCGGTCGTCGTTCGTGCTGGTTCGCTGCAGGTCATACCGCCAAGCCAAGGCGATACGGTGTTGCCGGCGCGTACGCGGTTTTGGATATGCCGGCGATATGCGCCTGCTCGTAGGATCGAGAATGTGCGTGTGCTGATCGTCGAGGACGAACCCTATCTGGCAGAAGGCATCCGCGACGGGCTGCGCCTGGAGGCGATCGCGGCCGACATCGCCGGTGACGGGGACACCGCGCTGGAACTGCTGAGCGTCAATTCCTACGACATCGCCGTCCTCGATCGCGACATTCCGGGCCCCTCCGGTGACGAGATCGCCAAACGCGTCGTCGCTTCCGGCAGCGGTATGCCGATCCTGATGCTCACCGCCGCCGACCGGCTCGACGACAAGGCCACCGGGTTCGAACTCGGCGCCGACGACTACCTGACGAAGCCGTTCGAACTCCGGGAACTCGTGCTCCGCCTCCGGGCACTCGACCGCAGGCGGGCGCACAACAGGCCGCCCGTGCGGGAGATCGCGGGACTGCGGCTGGATCCGTTCCGCCGCGAGGTCTACCGCGACGGCCGCTACGTCGCGCTGACCAGGAAACAGTTCGCCGTGCTCGAGGTCCTCGTCGCCGCGGAAGGTGGCGTCGTCAGCGCCGAGGAACTCCTGGCACGGGCGTGGGACGAGAACGCCGACCCGTTCACCAACGCCGTGCGCATCACGGTCTCGGCCCTGCGCAAACGGCTGGGCGAACCCTGGCTGATCGCCACGGTGCCCGGCGTCGGCTACCGCATCGACGCCGATCGCGGGGGACAGGACCGTGGCTAGGGATCCCGGCTGGAGCGTTCGCCTCAAACTCACCCTCAGCTACGCCGGGTTCCTCATGGTCGCGGGCATCCTGCTGCTCGCGGTCGTGTGGGTGTTCGTCCTGCGTCACCTGCCCGCCGAGGCGGAGGTGCCAGGGGGCATCCTGATCCGCTCCTCCCTCATCGGCGGCTTCGTGCAGGCCGCCGCCGCGGCGCTGCTGTTCCTGCTGGTGTTCGGCCTGCTGGGCGGGTGGCTTCTCGCCGGTCGCATGCTCGCCCCGCTGACTCGCATCACCCAGGCCACCCGCAGGGCGGCGAGCGGGTCGCTCTCGCACCGGATCGAGCTGGAGGGCCGCGAAGACGAGTTCCGCGAGCTCGCCGACGCCTTCGACGCCATGCTGGCACAGCTCGAAGCACACGTCGCCGAACAGCAGCGATTCGCGGCCAACGCCTCCCACGAACTGCGCACCCCACTGGCGATCACGCAGACACTGCTCGACGTGGCCCGCAACGATCCGGGCCGCGACACGGGTGAACTCGTCGAGCGCCTCAACTACGTCAACAGCAGGGCGATCGATCTCACCGAAGCGCTGCTCCTGCTCAGCCGCGCCGATCGACGGTCCTTCACCCGTGAGCCCGTCGACCTTTCCCTGATAGCGGAAGAAGCCTCTGAAACACTCCTTCCCCTCGCGGAAAAACGCGGCCTCACCATCGAGACTTCCGGCGACGTGGCCCCCGTCGTCGGCTCCCACACACTCCTGCTGCAGCTGACCACGAATCTCGTGCACAACGCGATCGTCCACAATCTCCCCGAACAGGGCATCGTGCGGGTCATGACCGGCGCGTATCCCCATGACGTCGTCCTTACCGTCGAGAACACCGGCAAGAAGCTTTCCCCGCATTTGGTTTCCACGCTGGTCGAGCCGTTTCAGCGCGGCACCGAACGCATCCGCAGTGACCACGCGGGCGTCGGCCTCGGGCTGGCCATCGTCAAGAGCATCGCCCAAGCACATGACGGGACCCTCACCCTCACCCCCCGGCTCGACGGCGGGCTCCGCGTCACGGTGCGGCTCCCCGCCGAGGCGCCGGACACCTCCGTCGCCCGGCGACCACGCTGAGCACGTGCCGGGCCAGCACGACGTCGGCGTCCGGGGCGCCGGACGCCGACGCGCGGGCGGACATCGCCGCGAGTCGCCCGGGGTCGGTGAGCACCGGGATCAGGGCGGTCTCGATCCAGGCCGGGTCGAGGTCGGCGTTGTCGACGAGGAACGCCCCACCGGCTTCGACGACCGGCTCGGCGTTCAGCCGCTGCTCACCACCGCGCAGCGGCAGCGGGACGTACGCGGCGGGCAGGCCGACAGCGGCCAGTTCGGCGCACGTCATCGCGCCCGAACGGCAGAGCACGAAGTCGGCCGCGGCGTAGGCGTACCGCATCTCGTCGACGTACGGGGTGACGACGTAGGGCGGGGCACCGTCCGGCACGTCGACCACGTGCCGCTGTCCGGTGATGTGCAGTACCTGCACGCCGCTCGCCCGTAGCGCCGCGGCCGCGCCGGACACCGCGGCGTTGATCGCCCCGGCGCCCTGCGAACCGCCGGTGACCAGCAACACCGGCCCGTCGGGCCGTAGGCCGAACCGCCGCCGGGCCGCGTCGCGCAGCGCGGGCCGGTCGAGCCCGGCGATCTCCGGGCGCAGCGGGATACCGACGGCGGTGGCATGCGGCAGCCGGACACCCGGCGCGGCGGTGAACACGTGCGGCGTCATCCGGGCCGCCAGCCGGTTGGCCACTCCGGGCCGGGCGTTCGCCTCGTGGACGATGATCGGCAGGCCTCGCCGTCGGGCGGCGAGATAGGCGGGGAAGGCCACGTAGCCGCCGAAGCCCACTACGACCTCGGCGCGCACTCGGTCGAGCACGGCCCCGGCCGCTCGCACCGAGGCGCGCAGCCTGCCCGGTGTGTGCCGCAGGGCCCGGTTCAGGCCGCGCGGCAGCGGTACCGGCGGGATGAGTTCGAGCGGGTAGCCGCGGGCCGGGACGAGCGTGGTGTCCAGGCCACGGACGGTGCCGAGAGCGGTGATCTCGGCCGTGGGCTCCAGCCGGCGCAGCGCGTCGGCGAAGTTCATCGTGGGTTCGATGTGCCCTGCCGAATGGCCGCCGGCGACCACGACGCGCGGTGCCGTCACGCCCGGGACTTCCTTACCGCCCACCGGATCTCAGCCATGGACCAGCAGACTTTCGGCACTGGTGATGGGAAAATCGAAATAGGTGTCCGGATAGGGTTCGTCGCGCAGTGAATAATGCCACCATTCCGCGTCGTAGCGGGCAAAACCGCAGGCCTCCATGATGGAACAGAGATGCCGGCGATTTCTCGCTTCGGCTTCCGTGATTCCGCGCGCGCCATGATGGGAGATCGGGTCCATCAGATCGTGGTCGCCGCCCATGGCGGCGAGTTCGCCGGTGGCCGGCCGGTAGAAGGTCAGGTCGACCGTGCTGCCCCGGCTGTGGCCGGACCTGGTGGCCACGTATCCCCGCTCGAACATCGCGGGCCGGTCGATGTTCGGATAGTGCCGCTGTTTCGTCCGGCCGTCCTCCGGCTGTTTCGACCAGCGCATGAAACTGTCGACAGCGCGTTGCGGGCGGTAACCGTCCCAGAGCAGCAGGCCGAAGCCGAGGGACGCGGCCTTTTCCTGCGCTTTTTCCAAAGCCGCGCACAAAGCCGTCGTACCGACGATACGGTTGGCGAGGTAGCCGTCCACCGGTTTGCCGGTGAAATTGTCCCAGGTGGCGTACTTGGCGTCCCATCGTATTCCGGGGACGAGCTCGTCCACGAAGACGAAATCGGCCTTCATCGCCGGCTACCCGCCAAGGTCAGCGACACGAGCCGGTCGATCACCTCGGCCATCGGCAGCCCGGCAGCGGCCATCATGCGCGGATAGCGGCTGTAGGAGGTGAGGCCGGGCAAGGTGTTGACCTCGTTGAGGACTACTTCGCCGGCTTCGGTGAGGAACATGTCCACCCGGGCCAGCCCGCCGCAGCCGAGGGCGCGGTAGATGGCCTTCGCTGTCTCTTGGACGAGCGCGCGCGTCTCAGCCGGGATGTCCGCGGGAACGATCGGTGTCGAGTTCTCGGAGCCGCTTTCGGGGTCGGTCTCCTGATGGATCTTGAAGAAGCCATGGGTCAGCGCGATCCGGTCCACCTCGCCGACCGTCAGATCCGGATCATTCCCCAGGACGGCGCAGCCGACCTCGCTGCCGATGACCGCCTCTTCGATCAGTACCTTCGAGTCGAACTGCCGCGCGGTTTCCAGCGCGTCCGGGAACTCTTCCTCGCAGTACACCTTGCTGACGCCGAAGGACGAGCCCGAACGAGCCGGCTTCACGAAGACGGGATAGGTGAACTGGTCGAGATCGAGAGCCTCGCCCGGCGAGACGCTCCAGAACTTCGGTGTGGCGATCCCCGCGTCGCGGGCGACCGCGTAGGCGAGGGATTTGTCCATGCACAAGGCAGAACTCTGGATGTCGCAGCCCGCGTAGGGGATGCCGGAGAGCTCCAGCAGGCCCTGGATCGCGCCGTCCTCGCCGAACCTGCCGTGCAGGACGGGCACCACGACGTCCAGGCCGATCTCTTCGTACTTCCCGTGGTCCAGGACGAGCAGGCCGCGGACGGCCCGGTCCGGTGACAGCACGGCCGGCCGGCCGTCGCTACTTTCCCCGTCCGGGCTCACACCGTCACAAAGCTCCCAGGCACCGCTCTGCGAAATTCTGATCCAGAACGGTTCGTACTTCCCGGTGTCGAGGTTCTTGGCGAACTCCCGGGCGGACTTGAGGGAGACGGGATGCTCCTCGCAAGCACCCCCGAACAAGATGCCGACCTTCACCCTAGCCATGCTGTTTCCCGCTTTCGAAATTCAGGCAGTTGAAGAGACTGTTTTCCACGGTGTCTCTCAGTGCGTGGTCCGTGTAGTAGGCGGTGTGCGGACTGATGAGCACGTTCGGCATGCTTTGCAGCCGCGCCAGTGGAGTGCCTTCGATGGACTTGTTCCGGCAGTCGGCGTAGAAGATTCCTTCCTCGCCTTCGATGACGTCCAGCGCCGCGCCGCCCAGCCTGCCGCTTTCCAAGGCCGCGACGAGGGCCTCGGTGTCGATGAGGGGACCGCGCCCGGTGTTGATGACGAACGCGCCGTATTTCAGCTGCTCGATACGCCGGCGATCGAGAAGGTGGTGCGTGCCCGCGTCGAGCGGGATGTGGAGCGTGACGATGTCGCTCAGCTGCAGCAACTCGTCGAGAGGAACGTAATCGGCGGAGTTCCTGGGCCGGCTGTCGTGGGCCAGTACCCGGCAGCCGAAGCCGCGCAGCCTGTCCATGACCGCCACGCCGATGCGTCCTGTCCCGATCACCCCGATGGTCAGATCACGCAGCTCTTTCCCGCGCGTGTCGTTCAGCCGGTAGTCATGAACATCCGCGCGCCGGACGAGGGATTTCGCGCCCCGTACCGCCATCAGCATCAGCATCAGCGTGTAGTCGGCCACGCTGTCGGGCGAATAAGCGACGTTCTCGACGGAGATTCCGACGCTTTCCGCGTACTCCACGTCGATATGGTTGTATCCGACGCTTCTGGTGGAGATATACCGCACACCGGCTCGGCCGAGCGCGCGAAGGGTGGAGTTGGTGACGCGCGTTTTATGACCAACGCTGATGCATCGGTTTCCGGATGCCAGCGTGACAGTGGCTTCGGACACCGCGGCGTCGGTGATGGTCGGCGTGACACCGCAGTACGGTGCCAGTTCCCGGAACAAAACGGCCTCGTCCTGCTCGCAACCATAGATCGTGATGCCTGCCGCGGGACCGGGCGTGGAAGACGGGGACGCCGGCGACCGGGTGCGGCGGACCGCCGTCCTGGCTGATTCGCTGGAGGTCATGCCGCCCAGTCAAACCGGCGGGCTGTTGCCGTCCCGTATGCGCTTTTCGATACGCCGGCAATATGCTACCGACGGGTAACCTGGCTCGAGGGTGTCGCTGATCGGCGCCGGCTTCTCAGTCGAGTTCCACCGCGTGGTTGCCGAGAAGCGCGAGGGCCTGGTCGTCGGGCGGTCCGCTCGCGGCCGCGACGAGTCCGTCGACGGTGACGCCGAGGACGGCCTCGAAGGTGTCGGCCTGGTCGCGATCCCGGGCGCGTTCCTGCTGGACCGATCCGATCACGACGGTCAGGACCGCGTGCCAGGCGACGTGGGCTGTCGCGGGCGAGACGCCCGCGGCCGTCAGGTGATCGAGGAACCGGCGCATGAGCGCGGGCCCGGCGGTGGTCGCGGGAGCCCGGGACAGCGCCAGTCCGGCCAGTGCGGGCCGGGCGAGCATGCGCCGGCGCATTCCCGATGCCACCGCCCGGACCCAGTCCGGCCACGAGGCAGCGGTCTCGGCGAGTTCGAAACCGGCGAGGAACCCGGCGGCGACCGCGGCCAGCAGGTCGTCCAATCCCGCGACGTGGTTGTAGAGGGCGGCCGGGCGCACGTCCAGTTCTTTGGCCAGGGATCGCAGGCTGAAGGCGTCGACGCCGTCGCGTTCGATCAGCCCGGTCGCCGTGTCGATCACTTTGTCCCTGGTCAGGCGTTGTCCGGCGGGCGGAGCGCCGCGGCGGCGCCCGGGGCTTGTCATATGGCCACCGTTCATATAGCGTGCTGTGTCAGCTGAATGTACACCGTTCATTTATGGGTGGAGTGCACGATGGCCGTCACGCGAGGGGAGGGGGCGCCGGGTGAGTGATCTCGAGGCGGAACACGCGGAGCGCATGCCCGGTGCCGGCGCCTTGACGGCGTGGGGTGTGGCCACCGTGGCCTTCTTCGCCGTGGTCGGCGTGGCGCCGCGCGAGCTGCTCTCCCCGGACGGCGCCGTGGGCGCCTTGCTGATCATGGCGCCGGCGATCTTCGCTGCGGCACTGGCCGGGCGCGGGGGCGTGCCGAGCTGTGCGAGGCGCGGGCACACCGCGATGTCCGGCAGGAGACTGGCCGCGTGGTACATCGTGCTGCTCGTCGTAGCCGGAGCGACGGACCTGCTGGCCGTCCGTCACGGCAGTCTGCCCGCCTTGTTCGTGGGCTTCCTTCCCGCCCTGCCGTGTTTCGCGTTCGCGTGGCGGCTGAGGCGCCGCCGAACGGATTCGATCTCCAGCTGACTGGAAGGAATGTCATGAAACGGGACTTGCTCGCCGGTGCCTTGCTGGTCAACGTGATCCCGCACGCGGTCATGGGCCTCACGGGAAAGCGCTGTCTGACCCCGTTGGGCGGCGAGGACTCCTCGCCGCGGTTGAACCTCGTGTGGGCGGCGATGAACCTCGCCGGCGCGGCCGCCGTGCTGTCCTCCGGGTCTTGGCGCGCCGCCACACAGGCCGAAGCCGGCAAACGACTGGCCGTCGTCCAGTCCGGCATGTTCTCCATGACACTCTTCGGCTTCATCTACGAATGCACCGCGGGACGCCGGAAACGCCGGCGGAACAGCTGACCCCGGGTGGGGTGGGCTGTGGTGGTGCCGATGTCTCGAAAGCTCCGTTGGGGACGGTGAGCGTCCTGAACGGCGCGTTCGGGACACGGGGCCCGGCGCTGGAGTGTCGCGAATGGGACATTGACGGCGTTGAGCGTCCCCAATGGACCATTCACGACACTGCTGGCTGTTCAACGGCGTTTCGCGATGATTTCGATCTCGACCGCGGCATCGAGCGGCAGGGCGGCGACGCCGATGGTGGTGCGAGCGGGATAGGGCTGGTCGAACATCTCGGCGTAGACCTCGTTCATCGCGGCGAAGTCGTTCATGTCGGTGAGGAAGACGGTGCACTTCTGCACGTCGTCGGGGGACAGGCCGGCGGCGGCGAGCACTGCGAACAGGTTCGTGAAGCACTGACGGGTCTGCGCCGCGATCCCGCCGTCCACCAAGGCCCCGGTGCTCCCGTCGAGCGGGGTCTGGCCGGACAGCAGGATCAGGCTCCCGGTATCGACGGCGTGGGAGTAGGGGCCGACGGCGACAGCGGAAGCGGCGTCGATGGCGGTGCGGGTCATCGGTTTCTCCGGTTCGGTAGGTGGGTTCGGTCCTGCTTGCCAGGGAGCGGCAGAAGCGGGCTAAGCGAGTTCCGCCAACACCAGCCGGGCCAGCCCGGCGGGGTCTTCCAGGTGGACGTCGTGCGTGGTGGGCAGGCTGGTGGCGGAGAACAAGGGCGTTTGCCCGGCCACGAAGGCCAGATCGCGTGCGATGCCGCGACGGTGCGACGCGAAGGCTGCGGCCACCTCTGGTGGGAGATCGTCCTCGTCTTCGTCGTGCTCGGCGGACACAACAAGCAGCCGGCAGCGAGTCTTGCGATAGATCTCGAGCAGGTCGAAGCCCTCGAACGTCGACAGGTACTGCTCCCAGCCGGGGTCGGGCCCCTCCTCGGCGTCGAGTTCCGTCTCGAAAGCGGTGACCACGGCGTGTGCCGCGGCGGCCGCGGCCGGGTCCGGTTCGTCGTAGCTGTGCGGGCCGGCAGGGCCGGGGTGGCCGTCCACGTTCACCGCCAGCGGGCACCGCGGGTGCTCGCGCGCCCACACCGCCGCCACCATGCCGCCGAGGGAGTGCCCGACGATCGCCGGCCGGTCCAGGCCAAGGTGATCGACAACGGCTTCGAGGTCGGCCACCGCCTCCGCCCATCCCCATGGCGCCGCGCTCGACCGGCCGTGCCCCCGCAGGTCCATCGTCACCGGACGCAGACCGGCCTTCCGCAGTAAGGGCAGCAACCGGTGCCAGTCCTGCTGGTCGCGGCCCCGGCCGTGCAGCAGCACGATCGCGGGACCGGTGCCCCCGTGATCCTGTGTGGCGATCCGTACGCCACCAGGCGCGGACACGGAGGTTTCGATCACCCGGACATGATCGTCGCGGCGACGATGTTCGCTCAACCAGTTTTCCCTCTCCGCCTGGGCTTTCCCGGTCGCGGAACGCGGAGGGGCGCTCAGCCGGGGGTGAGGATTTCGGCCAGCCGGAGGGTGTCTTGGAGGTAGCGTTCGTAGGGGAAGCCGGCGGCGATGAGTGCGGTGCGGAATTCGTCGTAGAGGGGTTTTCCGGCGGTGTGGAAGGCTTTCCGGCCGGTCTCGGTGAGGCGGACCAGTCGTCGCCGGGCGTGTTCGGGGTCGATGGTGATCTGGACCAGGCCGTCCGCTTCGAGTGGTCGCAGTGCCCGGCTGATCGCGGGGTCGGATACCGACAGTGCCTGTGCGAGCCGGTGCTGTGTCACCGGCTCGATGTCCTCCAGCGTGCCCAGAAGCCGTATCTGGCTGTAGGTCAAGCCGTCACGATCATCGGTGCGCCGCCGGGTCGCCTCGCCCAGGAGCATGACGACCCGGTGCAGCAGGTCCGCGAGTCCTTCGTCCATGGCATCAGCGTAGCAGAGTGTTGACACGTTAATATTAACTAGGTAAGAATGAGGGCATGGACAACGTCAGTTACCTCGCCCAGTCAGCCTTCCCTGTCGTCTGGATCCTGGTCCCGGCCATCGGCGCGTTCGTGCGGGCCCGCCGTGCTGCCTCGGCCCGGGAACGGCTGGAGATCTGGCAGCGCTGGTGGGCCATCGGCGCGATGGGGATCGGCAGTCTGTGGATGACGGTCGCGTTCCTCGCCGTCCCGGACGTGATGGCCACCGCGATCGGTTTCGGGCGGACGCCGTTCCTGTTCGAGATCGCGTTCGCCAACCTCGGGCTGGCCGTCATGGGATTCCGCGCCGCGTCGGCGTCGGCGCGGGAGCGGATCACCATCGGGCTCGGTGCCGGGATGTTCCTGTGGGGAGCCGTGGTCGGTCACGTCTACCAGTGGTTCGCGGGCGGTGACCACGCGCCCGGCAACACCGGCGGAGTCCTGATCACCGACATCCTCATCCCGGCCGTGATGATCATCCTGGCCGTGCGCTCCCGGCGACTGGCGGCCACGCCCCGGCCTGCCGCCGAAATCGCCGCCTGACACCGCGGGAACTGGTTCTCACCATGACGACTCATCTCAGCCACCGACCCGGCGACGAGACCGGCCAGGCGCGGGCGGTCGCCGCCGACCGGCTCACCGTGTTCGTCGACGCGGTGATCGCGATCGCGCTCACCCTGCTGGCACTGGATCTCCCCATTCCCACCGGTGACACCACCGGCGCGATGCTGAGTTCGGTGGGGGAGCACGGCAAGGAGTACCTGGCCTTCGTGCTCAGCTTCGCGGTGATCGCCGCCCATTGGCGCGCCCACCACGAGATCTTCCGCTATGTCGGCTCGCTGAGCAGCCGCCTGACCAGCCTCACCCTGGCCTGGCTGTTCATGCAGGTCCTGATGCCGTTCGCGACACGGGTGATCACCGCGGCCGGCGCCTTCCCGCCCCGGTTCAGCCTCTACGCGATCGCGCAGGTCCTGGCGTCCGCGACGTTCGCGCTGATCATCCGGGAGATCCGGCGCGAACACCTGTACCGCACGGGCGTCCCGCCCCGGGAGCTCGCCCAGAGCCTGGTGCGCAGCATCTGCCTGGCCGCGGTGTTCGGAATTTCCGTTCCCGTCTCGTTCCTGACCACGAACACCGGCGCGTACCTGTGCTGGCTCGCGGCACCGGTCGTGCTCGCCGTCGCCCGCCGCGTCCAGGACCGCGCCGTCCGGTGACCGATCCGCTCCTGGGGATCTGCCTGGGTGGTCCTCGCAGGGCCACCTACCCCATTGGCGGATGATCACGGCGAGCTCAGACTTGAGGCATGGTCAACAAGGAACTGGGCGACTTCCTCCGCGCCCGCCGCGCCGGGCTCACCCCGGAGGAGATCGGGCTCCCGGTCGAGGCCGGTCCCGGTCGCCGCGTCGCCGGCCTGCGGCGCGGCGAGGTCGCCCGGTCGGCCGGGGTGAGCGCCGAGTACTACGCCCGGCTCGAACAGGGCCGCGCCGGACAGCCCTCCGAGCAGGTGCTGCTCGCCCTGTCCGACGCCCTGCGGCTGGACGACATCGAGCGGCGGCACCTGTTCACCCTCGCCGGCACCGCGTCCGGGACGCGGGACCGCGGCGGGCACTCGGCGCGACTGCGGCCGGCGATGCGCCAGGTGCTGGAGTCGATGGATCTGTGCCCCGCTTACGTCCGTGACGGCAATCTCGAGATTGTCGCCGGGAACGCGTTGTGGGCACTGGTGTTTCCCGATATCGCCGCCCTGCCCCGCCGGGAACGCAACATGGTCCGCTGGACGCTGCTGGATCCCCGCGCGCGCCTGGTCTGGTGCGACTGGGAGCGCGTGGCCCGTGACTACGTCCACGTGCTGCGGCTGGCCGCCGCGGACCAGCCCCGCAACCAGCGCATCGCCACCCTGATCGGCGAGCTGATGGTGCGGTCGCCGGAGTTCCCGGCGTGGTGGTCCGAGCACCGTGTCCACGAGCGCAGCACCGGCAGGAAACGGATCCACCACCACCTCGTCGGTGACCTCGAGTTGCAGTTCGAGATCTTCACCCCGGTCGCCGACCCGAGCCTGTCGATGCTGGTCTACTCCGCCCCGACCGGCTCTCCCAGTGAGGAGCGCCTGCGGCTGCTCGCCAGTTGGGGCAGCGAGTCCGCAGCCCCCGCACCCATGAAAGGAAATCCTTGATGCGCAAGACATTCCTGGTCACCGGTGTCAGCACCGGGCTCGGACTGGCGATTGCCAGGCAGGCACTGGCGGCCGGGCACCGGGTGGCCGGCACGGTGCGCACCGAGCGGCACGCGGCCGCCTTCCAGTCCCTCGACCCCGACCGCGCACGGGCTTTCGTCCTCGACCTGACCGACGAGGACCGGATCGAGCCGGCCGTGCGCGCCGCCGAAGCCGCGCTGGGGCCGATCGAGGTGCTCGTGGCCAACGCGGGCTATGGCGTCGAGGGCACCTTCGAGGAGGCTCCGATGGCCGAGCTGCGCCGCCAGTTCGAGGTCAACGTGTTCGGCACGGTGGCCACCATGAAGGCGGTGCTGCCCGGGATGCGCGAACGGCGGAGCGGGCACATCTTCGTGATCACCTCGATGGGCGGGATGACCACGTTCCCCGGCCTGTCGTTCTACGAGGGCAGCAAGCACGCGATGGAGGGCATCACCGACGGACTCGCACAGGAGGTCGCGCAGTTCGGGGTGCGGGTGACCGCGGTGGCCCCCGGCGCGTTCGCGACGGACTGGGCGGGCAGGTCGCTGGCCCGCGTGCCCCGCGGCATCCCCGACTACGACGAGCTGTTCGAGCCGATCCGCGCCCGCCGCCAGGCACTGGCGGGCCAGGGGATCGGCGATCCCGACCGCGCCGGCCAGGCCATCCTCACCGTGCTCGACGCCGAAACGCCACCCGTGCACCTGCTGCTCGGCTCGGACGCCCTGCGCCTCGTGGCGGCCGGACGCCGGCGTGTGCAGAACGACATCGACACCTGGCAGGAGCTCAGCCTGTCCACCGATCGCCCCGAGGGCGGAGTCACCGTCTCCGCCTGACACGGCTTCAGTGCTCAGGCGTTAACGCCACTGCCGTGGCAGGCCGTCCTCGCCGGCCATGGGCTCGGTGGGGGCGGCAGGTGGCTGGAAGGCCGCCCAGGTGAAGGCGGGGATCCAGGGAGCGGGGTCGGCGCTCCAGTCCAGGGCCCGGATCTGGTCGCTGGAGCGGCGGCCGGTGAACGAGCGCAGGATGTCGTAGTCGGCGCCGGTCACCGTCGCCGCGGGGGCGCCGTCTCCCAGTGACCACCGCTGTCCTGCCGCTCGCACCTCGAGCGCGGGGACGTCGTGCTTGGCGAGGTGCTCGCCCATTCCGCGGACGACGACGTCGAGCGAGTTCCGGAAGGCCGGGTGCCCGCGCTCGGGCGCGGTGCCGAGGATCCGGTGCAGGTCGAGTTCGTGGCTCAGCGCGTCCATGATCATCAGGTGGCCGCCGCCTCCCGCGATGAGGGAGGCCACCTGCTCGCCGAGGACCGCCCACGCGTCGAGCACGACGCGGACCGAGCCGTGCTGGGCGGCTGATTCCGCGTCGGTGTCCGGTTCGCCTCCCAGCCGGCGGGTGACGAGCGCGGCGATGTCCGCCAGATGGGCGAGGAGGTCGCGGACGGTCCATTCCGGGCAGGCGGGGACCGTGCGGTCGCCGATGTCCTCCGCCGCCGACGTGACCAACGTGCTGATCGTTGTGCGCAGATAGCGGTATACGACGTCGTCGGGCGCGTTCTCGGGCAGTTCGTTCATCGGCGCATCCGTTCTCCGGGTGTGGTGCCGAGAATCCTGCCCGGCCCGCCGGGAAGGTGCTTCTCTTCCGGTGCGGGGCAGCACCTCAGTCCCCGAGTTCGACCGCGGACTCGTCGCCGGTCCTGGCAGGCGCGTGGGTGGCGTAGACCTGGCGCCAGTGCTGGGCCGAGCGGGTCAGGTCCTCGCTGACGCGGCGGAGGAACTGGCTCATGTTCTCCAGCCGGGTGCCCGCGGGGGTGGTGGCGCCGAGTCTCCGTGCGCCCGTCTCGCAGGCGTCGGCGATCTGGATGTCGATGCGCGCGCTGGCCATGATGGCCTGGAACCACATGTCTTCGTCGACCACGTAGCGTTCCGCCCGGCGGTGGGGATCGCGTTCGCGTTTGATGATTTCCCTTGCCTCCAGGTAGCCGACGGCCTTGGAGACGGAGGCGGGGCTGACGCGCAGGCGTCGCACGAGATCGGCCGAGGTGAGGCTGCCGCTGTCGGTGGTGAGGAGCGCGGAGAGCACCCTGGCCATCATCCTCGGGAGTCCTGTTTGGACGAACAGTTCCGTGCTGTGCGCGGCCACCCCGTGCACGACCCGCGGATCGCGCCCGCCGAGTCCGGCACCTCGCGGCGGCGGAGCCGGTGGAGTGGTCTTGCGGCTGCGCACATTCCGCGTTCCGGCCCGGTGGGCCTGGTCGACGCGGTAGCCGCCCGGCCCGCCGTTGCGCATCACCTCACGGGTGACGGTCGAGGTCGGCCGCCCGATGCCGCGGCCTATCGCGGCGTAGGTCAGCCCGTCACGCAATCCTGCGGCGATCTGCCGCCGGTCCTGCCTGGTGAGTCTTTCGCCGGCCATCTCCTACCCCTGACTCCTCGGTGTCGGAACACCATAACGCAACATGATCATTGCATTAGCCGACAGCGCCGCGCAACGAATCATGGCCTCTGACCTGCATATTCAGTCGTTGCGTCAGTGGAAGCTGATTGACCATATCGTGTATGCAACGTAACTTTTTTGATATCAGAAACGTTCGTAACGCAAAGGCAGCGACATGACCAACACCGATATCCAGCAGGTACTCGACTGGGCCGTGGCCGAGGTCGGCGTCCCCGGCATCGTCGTCGACGTCAAGGAGGGGAGCCGGACCTGGTTCGGCACCGCGGGCGTGGCCGATCGCGAGACCGGCGCCCGCCGTCGACCGGGGGAATACGCGCAGATCGGCAGCGGCAGCAAGGCGTTCATGGCCACGGTGCTCCTGGGGCTGGAGGCCGAGGGCAGGCTCAGCATCGACGACCCGGTGAACACGTGGCTGCCGGGCGTGCTGGACGTCAACGGCTACGACGGCGACAAGATCACCATCCGGCACCTGCTCAGCAACACCGGTGGCCTGTTCGCCACCGGGCTGGCGCCGGAACTGACCGATCGCTACGCCACCCGTGCCGCGTTCCTCGAGCATCGCTTCGACGAATTCACCACCGAGGACCTGTTCCGGATGACGGTCTCCCAGCCGCCGGCCGGCGAGCCCGGCGAACGCTTCCTGTACGCCAACGGCGGTTTCTACCTCGCCGAGGCGATGATCGAGAAGATCACCGGCAACAGCTTCGCCGAGGAGGTCGAACGCAGGGTCTTCCGGCCGCTCGGCCTGACCAGCACCTACGTGCGGCCGCGCGGGGAAACGAGCTACCGTGAGCCGCACCCGCGCGCGTACTCCCGGCAGTTCTTCAAGGACGGCACCGACATGTCCGCGGTCACCGGGGAGAACTGGGAGTCGCTGCTCGAGGATCCCGGGCTCGATCCGCTCGACGTCACCGAATTCAACACCTCGTGGGAGCCCGGCAACATCGTCTCCACCACCGGCGACATGATCCGCGCCGTCGGCGCGCTGGCGAGCGGCACCCTGCTGCCGCCTGCTCAGCACCGCCAGATGTGGACCACGGTCTCCACCGAAGGCGCCAACTGGTTGCCGCACACCCGATACGGCCTCGGCGTGTTCGAGTTCGAGAAGGCGGCCACCGGCGGCCGGACGCTGCGCGGCGTGGGCGGCAGTTACTGGGGAGCCATGTTCTTCACGGTGAGCACCGCCGACGGCGAACACGTCATCTCTGTCCAGACCAACATCGAATTGCTGTCCTGGGAGGTCCTTCGCAGGATTTACGAAGCGGGATTCGGGGTTTCCCTCGGCGCGTAAAGCAAATCACCGAGTCCGGTGGGACGCTTGTTGCACCCGGCCGGGGGAAATTCGTCCGGCCGGTTGCTCCGACCGCGTGACAGTGCTCCGAGGGGGCTCCCGATCCCGCGCCGAGAGGAGGAGGCTGCCCGTCGTCCCGGTGGCGGTGGCTGGACCCCCACGTCGCCAGTGTTCGGTTATGCCAAGGAGTTCCCACGATGGCCGCCGCCCCCGCAGCACCTCGGCACGTGCTGTTCGAGACCACCGACCACGACAAGGCGGGCGAGTACCTGACCGGCATCTACGGCGGAAATTTCCGGCTGGGCCTTGGCAGGAAAGGCGCACCCGTCCACCTCAGCTGGCGGATCACCAACACGTTCACTTTCGTTACTGCCGTTCACAGCGCCGAAATCGGCTACACCCTGGAGGCCGTGCCCTCGCTGATGATCGCCCGTCCCCTTACCGCGCCGGTGCACTACCGCTACGGTGGCGCCGCGCACTGTTTCCGCCCCGGCGAAGTGCATTTGTCCAACACGACCGAGGATCATCCCCCCATTCAGGCGTGGTGGCACAACGGCGCCGTTCAGGCCGTCACTTTTCCTTTCTTTTTGCTCGACCAGGTGGCCGCCGCGCCGGAGACCCGCCGCCCGAAGCCGGTCCGCTTCACCGACCTGCGCAGCACGACCCCGGACACGGCACGCCACCTGATCGCCACCATGGACTATCTTGCCACCAGCGTGCGCGACCGTCCCGAAACCATGGCGGAACCGCTCGTGACCGGGACGGCGGGACGGCTGCTGGCCGCCGTGGCACTGACCACCTTCCCCAACACCGCGCTGATCGATCCCACCATCGAGGACCGCCACGACGCCCACTCGACCACGCTGCGCCGGGCTATCGCCTTCATCGACGACCACGCCTACCACGACATCAGCGTCACCGAGATCGCCGCCGCGGCCAACGTCTCCATCCGGGCGCTGCAGCACGCCTTCCGCCGCCACCGCGGCACCACGCCGATGAGCTACCTGCGTCAGGCCCGTCTTCACCACGCTCACCAGGCGCTGCTGGCCGCCGATCCCGGCAGCGGTGTCACGGTGACCGAGATCGCCGCGCGCTGGGGTTTCTATCACCCTGGCCGGTTCGCCCGTCACTACCGCGCCACCTACGGCTATCCGCCCAGCCACACCCTGCAGCGCGACGGTCGCTGACCCCGGCGTCGCAGGTACGGGTGCCCTGCCCGGCCCGGCCGTCACAGCGCCTCCCGCTCGTGGGCCCGGCACCGCGGGGCGAGGTGGTGTGCCGTGTGGATCGCGGCCAGCTGGCCAGGGGTGAGCGAGGAAGTCAGCCCGGTCTCCGGGTCCTCGGCGCCCAGGATCACGATCGCGCCGAAACACGGCCGGCTGCGGCCTGCGAGGGTGGTGACCACGATGGTGGCCACCGGGTTGTGCGGATACAGCGCCGGTTCGAACTCGACCGCGTCGGCCATGCGCACCCACAACCCGTCCGGCAGCGTGATCCCGTTGCTGCGCTGATGGTGCGGGTCCACGTCCTGCGCGACCGCGGCGAACAACCCGGCCTGGAACGGGCCCCACTCCGTCTGTTCCAGACCCTCCTCGACCTCCCGTCGCAGCAGCCGCCCATCCACCGTGATGTGCGCGTAGGTAATCCTGGCTCCGGCCTGGCCGGAGCCAAGTCTGGCCGTCATCGACAGCACCACTCCCTGCCGGGCACACACCCATATCACCGCCATGGTCCACCGGAACCGGTTGCGAGGTCCCGGAAGCAGGCGACCCTAACGGCACCCGCCGGGCGCCGGCAGCACACAAAACGTCAAGCCGGAATACGCCATACGCGCCGCTGCGGCGAACCCGGCCGCAGCGGCGGAGCTACGCGGTGACCGGGCTCAATTCGACCGCCACCCCGTTGAACACCGCTGTGCCGGAGAGGGGATCCACTTCCTGCTCGTCGGTCAGCGCGTTGATGCTGACGCCCGGCTCTTCGGCAGCTTTGTGCTGCCGGGTGCCTGGCCGGCCGTGACCCCAGCCGTAGGGCAGACTCACCACACCCGGCCTGATGGCTTCGCTGAGCTCCGCGACCGCGACCACCTCCCGGTGTCGGCCGCGAACAGCCACCGGCTGCTCGTCGGACACGCCCAGCGCGGCGGCGTCGGTGGGATGGATCCGCAACCGGCACACCGTCGATCCGCCTGCCAGCGACCCGACGTTGTGCGACCAGCTGTTGAGCGAGCGCAGTTGCCGTCGCGAGATCAGCTGATAGCCCGGCCGCGGTGCGTCCAGCCGCCGCTCCAGCCGGTCGACGTCGGCCACGATCTTCCCGGGTGCGAGCTGGACCTTCCGGTTCGAGGTCAGCAGCACACCGGGAAGCGCCGGTTCCAGCGCACCCAGATCGACGCCGTGCGGATTCTCCTTCAGTACCGCCAGGTTCAGCCCGGGGCGCGAGCCGAGCAGATCGCCTGCCGGGCCCAGCCGCAGCATCAGATCGATCCGGCGCTCGACCGAATCGGCCCCCGTCAACCGCGCCGCCAGCTCGCCGATTTCCCGCGCGGCCAGGGGAGAACCCGGCCGGGCGGCCGCGGCACGCAATGCCCGGTCGATCACCGCGTCGTCCACCGCGTCCGGGGGCGGCGCCGGACCGCGGCCGGCGGCGATGTGCACCAACCGGGCCATCATCGCGGCCTCGCTCGGCCGCCCCGGTTCGAGCGGCCACGCGGGCGGCGAGTACCGGGCGACCCGCCGGACGGCCCGCCGGGCCAGCACCACTTCGTACTGTGGCGATTGCAGCGGCCGCGGGGGCGGCAGGATGACGTCCGCGTGCCGCGTCGTTTCGTTGAGGTAGGGATCCACGCTGACCATGAACTCCAGGTCGCCGAGGACTCCGTCCAGGCGTTCGCCGTTCGGCGCCGCGAGCACCAGATTGCCGGCCACCCCGATCAGCGCGCGTACTTGCCCGGGGCCCGGTGTCGCGATTTCGTCGGCAAGAGTCGCCGTGGGCAGCTCGCCCGACACCTCCGGAAGGCCCCGGACCCGGCTGTGCCAGCGACCGGTGGTGAACGGTTCGGCGGGCCGCGGGACCGCATGCGGAGCCTGGCCGAACAGGGTGCCGCCCGGCCGGTCGAGATTGCCGGTCAAGATGTTCACCACCTCGATCAGCCAGCTGGTCACCGTGCCGAACCGGGTTGTGCTGGTGCCCAGCCGCCCGTAGACCGCCGCGGTCCGCGCCGTGCTCAGCTCGCGCGCGAGCTCCCTGATGCTGTCCGGCTCCACACCGCACGCTGACGCCACCCGCTCGGGCGGGAAACGCGCGGCGATCGCCCGCACGACGTCCAAGCCGTCGAACCGGTCCGAACTCACCGGTGCGACCAGATCCTCGGCGAACAGCACGTGGATGATCCCGGCCAGCAGGTACGGATCGGCGCCGGGCGTGATGCGGACATGCCGATCGGCGGCCGCGGCGGTGCGGGTGCGGGCGGGGTCGGCCACCACGAGCCGCCCGCCACGCTTGCGCAGCTTCCGGATACGGCCGGGAATGTCGGGAGCGGTCCAGAGACTGCCGTTCGATTCGAACGGATTCGCGCCCAGGATCAGCAGAAGATCGGTGCGGTCGACGTCGGGCACCGGGATGGCCAGCGGGTCGCCGTACATCAGCCCGCACGCGACGCTTTTGGGCATGGTGTCCAAGGTCGCCGAGGTATAGACGTTCCGGGTCCCCAGCGCCTCTCGCAGCGGGGCGAAATACAGCGAGATGCCGAGCGTATGCACCATCGGGTTTCCGACGTACAAGGCGACCGCGTCGCGGCCGTGGGCGGCCTGAACCGCCCCCAGCCCTCGTGCGACTTCGGCGAATGCCTCGTCCCAGCCGGCCTCGACGAACTCGCCGTCCCGGCGAACCAGCGGCGCGTCGAGACGGTCCGGATCGTCGTTGAATTCGCCCAGCGACGCACCCTTGGGACACAGGTAGCCCCGGCTGAACACGTCCGCCTCGTCGCCCCGGACGGCGAGGACTCTGCCCGGCTCATGGACGATGGTGAGCCCACAGGCCGCTTCGCACAGTGCGCAGATGCGCAGCGAAGTGGTCGAGTCCGTCATGTCATTCTCACTTCCGCGGGAAGCGCGCATCAGTCCCGAGCCGGCCCGCCAGCTCCCGGATCGCCACGGCCGCGGCAATGGCATTGCCGCGGCCGTTGATATGGAGGTGGTCTTCGCTCCAGATGGAAGGATCCTCGGCGGCGTCCAGCCAGGTCAGCGAGAAATGCACGGCACCGAGTTCGGCCGCGACCCGGGCGGTGCGCTCACTGAACGTCCGCACCTTCGGACCCAGCAACGCCGACAGCCGGGACGGCAGGAATCCGGCACGGGAGATGTCGAACACCCCGACGGTGATCACGGTGATCTCGCGCCGGGTGAACTCGGCTACCAGATCGGTGAACGCCCGCGTGAACCTGTCTGGGTCGAAGTCCCGGCGCAGCACATCGTTTCCGCCGCAGGCGACCACGGCCAGGTCCGGCTCGAACGCCAAGGCGCGTGCCAATTGCTGCTCACGAACCTCGGAAAGCAGCAGACCTCGCTTGCCCAGATTCAGGTATTCGAGACTGCCGGTGGCCGATTTCACCGCCGCGGCGATGCGGTCGGCCCACCCGCCGCTGCCGTAGCCGTCGACGTCCTCGCCCGCTCCAGCGGCGACACTGTCACCGATCACGGCGAAGCGGCGCCACGGCGCGGTGGCCAGCAGGCGGTCCGATTCCCCGGGGTCCAGGGTGCGCGGATCTTCCGTTTCGTTCAGGTAGCGCGGTGCTGCCGGGAGTGCTTCGGTCATGGGCGTCCCCTAGTTCTCGGAATGTGGGCCGGATCGGACATCGGTGCCCGCCACGAGCTCCCGCACCGCGCTGCGGAATCCCGCGCACAGGAAGGCGAATTCGGCGTCGGACAGGATCGCGGGCGGGGAGATCCGGACCACGATGTCGCTGCCGAGCGTCGCGGTGGCGATCACTCCGGCGTCCGACAGCCCGCCGAGCAGGGCCCCCGCGAGTTCGACCCGCGCGCACTCGATACCGAGCAGCAGCCCGCGTCCCCGCACCTCCCGGATCAACTGCGGCGCGACGGCGGCGATCTCGGTGAATTCCGCCAGCAGCCGATCGCCGAGCCGCTCCGACCGCGCCACCAGGTCATCCCGTTCGATGACATCGAGCGTCGTGGTGACCGCGACCGCCGCCAACGGCGAGCCGCCGAAAGTGGACGAATGGACACGCGCGTTCCGGTTGATCGGGGCGAACGCGCGGTCGGTCGCGATCACCGCGCTGACCGGCATGCAGCCGCCGCCGAGACCCTTGCCCGCCAGCAGGACATCGGGCACGACGTCCTCGATCGAGCAGCCCCACCAAGCACCGAGCCTGCCGATGCCGGTCTGCACCTCGTCGAGCACCAGCATCGCGCCATGGCGATCGCAGGCGTCCCGGACCTCGCGGAGATATCCCGGCGGCGGAATGCGGATGCCCCCTTCGCCCTGTACCGGTTCCAGCACGACGCAGGCTCGCCGGGAATCCGCGGCCAGCTCGCCGGCCAGGGCGGCGGCATCGCCGAACGGCACGGTCGACACGTCGGGCAGCAATGGCTTGAACGGTCGCTGATAGATCAGGCGATCGGTGATGCTCAACGCTCCCAGCGTCTTTCCGTGGAAGCCGCCCTTCGCGCAGATCACCCGCCGATGACCGGTGGCCCGGCCGAGCTTCAGCGCGGTCTCCACCGCCTCGGCGCCGCTGGTGCCGAAGTAGACGTAATCCAGGCCCGGCGGCGCGATTCCGGCGAGTCGTTCGGCGGCCAGCGCCAGTTCCGCGCTGAGCATGCTGCGCGTCGACAGCGCCCGCGTACCCAATTGCCGCTGCAGCGCGCCGACGACGTCGGGGTGGCTGTGCCCCAGCAGGAACACGCCGTACCCGCCGCAATCGAGATAACGGCGGCCCGCGGAGTCGGTGATCCAGGCGCCTTCACCGGTGGATTCGACGGGCTGGCGGGTCTTCTCCGCGATGTCCGCGGCAGCCTGGCCGAGATGCCGCCGGTACCGGCCGACAACCTCCGCGACGGTGTCGGCCCGTCCATTCAGGTCATGCATTCCGCGTCCCTTCCAGGATCAGCCGGGCCGCGTTCTCGGCGATCGCGACCGTCGCGGCGTTCGGGTGTGCGGCAGGCAAATGCGGCATGACCGACGCGTCGGCCACCCGCAGACCAGTGACGCCACGCACCTCGAGCCGGGGGTCGACCACGGAGGCCGGGTCCTGGCCCATCCGGCACGTCCCCGCCGGGTGGTACAGGGTTTCGGCATTGTGGGATATGTAGTCACGGATCTCGCCGGTGCCGGCATCCGCGGCAAGCGAGACGGTTTCCGGCTCGAACGCCGCGTCGGCCGGGAATCGGGACAGTACCCGGAGGGTGAACCGGATTCCGGCGACCAGGGTTTCCGTATCGGCAGGGTCCGCCAGGTACCGGGGGTCGATCGTCGGCGCGGTCGCGATGTCGGCCGCGGCAAGACCGAGCCGTCCCCGGCTGCGGGGTCGCAGCAGCACCACACAGACGGTACTGCCGGCACCGGTACCGGATCGGCCGTGATCGCGAAACTGCACCGGCATCCAGAGCAATTCGACATCCGGACCGGGAGCCGCGGGATCGAGGCGGACAAAGGCAGCGGCCTCCGCCAGGTTCGAGCTCAGCGGTCCCCGGCGGGTCTGGACATAACGGCGGAGATCCCAAGCCGGTTCGCCCGCTTCGGACGGCACACCGATGACGGGAACCTGCAGGTGGTCGACCAGGTGCGCACCGACGTCCGGCGCCGCGACCAGTACCGGGATCTCGCGCCGCGCCAGCTCGCCCGGCGGCCCGATCCCCGAGACCAGCAGCAAATGCGGGCTGCCGATCGCTCCGGCCGCCAGGATCACCTCCCGCCGGCAGTACTCCTCCCGCCGGACACCGTCCGCGTCCTCGTACTCGATCCCGACCGCACGCGTCCCGTCGAAAAGAATCCGCCGCACGCAGGTTCCGGCCCGCACAGTCAGATTTCCCCGCTCGAGTGCCGGACGCAGGTAGCCATCCGCGACGCTGAACCGCTGCCCCTCGTGCTGGCTCACCCAGGTGAGTCCGCTGCCCTCGGCCTCGGACAACGCGAGACCGTCCACAGTGGCCAGTCCGGTTTCACCGCAGGAGCGCACGAATTCGCGAGCTCGCGGATCCGGGTCACGCAACGGGCCCACCCACAGCGGGCCGGAGCCGTCACCCGGCACCGGGCGTTCGGCCCGGACAAGCTGACCGCGGACCCGCTCTCGGCGCCATTCCGGGCCGCCTGCCCGCGCCCACTCGTCGAAATCCGCCGGGTGCCCGCGGGTCCAGATCTGGGCGTTGATCGCCGCGCTGCCGCCGAGCGTCCGGCCCCTCGGCCAGCGCAGTTCGCGTCCGTTCAGCCCCGGCTGGGCCACGGTCCGGAAATCCCAGTCGTATTCGGTGCCGAACACCTTGGGGTATGCCGCCGGAATGCGAATCTCGGATCTGGCATCCGGCGGACCCGCTTCCATCAGCAGCACCGCGCGGTCACCACGTTCGGTCAGCCGGTTCGCGAGGACGCAACCGGCCGAACCCGCGCCGACGACGATGTAGTCGATCATTTCCGCTGTCCTCATCGGTCCTGTCCGGGCGCCGAAACAAGCGTTCCGACGTAGGGATCCGGCAGCCGCAGCGTGGTCGTCCGCCAGCGTTCGCCGGCACGGATCACGTCCGCGGCCGAACGCATGGCCGGCACGCCACTGCCCATGGCCTTCACCACCGCCTCCCGCCGCGTCCAGATCTCGGCGAACCGCCGGTCACGCCGGTCACCGGCGAGCCCGCGCAATTCGGCTTGCTCGGCCTCGGAAAAGCAGCGCCGGGCCACGTGCTCGGCGAGATCGCCGCGGTCGGCCGATTCGACGTCGACCCCGACCCGCACCCGGTCGCCGACCGCGACCACGAACATGTCCCCGGCGTGGCTGAGGCTGACCTCAAGACCAGTCCCACCGGCGACGCGCACTTTGCCCACCGCAGTCGGCACGAGCGGCACCTCGGCCGGCGACACTCCCAATACTTTGCCCAGTACTGTGCGCAAGGCAATGCGTCCTTTGCGGAACTCGGCGCGGGCGGTCCGGGAACGCAGGCGCTCGCCGAGTCCCAGCTCGGCCTCGCTCAGCACCCGAGCCGCCGCTGGCCACCGGTCGTCCTGCCTGCCGACCGACCAGGCCCACACGTCGCGATCGCCGTCTTGGCGACCGACGACCGACACCGTGAGCGCGGTCGCCTCGGTGCGAACACTCATCGGCTCGCGGACCGGATCCGGGCCACCAGTTGCGCCGGCGTCTCGCCGAAATGGGTAGTCAGCGCGCTGATCCAGCGTTCGACGCCGAAGGCGAGACATCCGGTGAAAGCGTATTCGCCGTCGTCCTGCCGGATGTCGAGCCGTTCGCCGAAGAAGTTGCGGTGAAAGTTCACCGAGCCGATGGCGAGGTCGCCGCCGAACACGAATTCCTCCTTCACCGGGAACAGCTTCTGCATCAGGCTCCGGGCGCCGTCGCGATCGAAGAACGGGTCCGTAGCCGGTTGCACCTCGACCGGCAGGCCGAGCTCGGCGAGGAAACCGGTCACGATCCGCTTGCTCCGCGCCAGATGCTCCAGCACATCCGCGCGCGAACCGACGCAGACGATCTCGCGCATCGAGAAGCCCAGCAGCCGGCGCAATCCGTCATAGTGCGTCTCGTGCCGGAAACACGTGGCGACCGTGGTGATGCGACGGGGCCCGGCGAGCCGGGCGCCGCGCAAGCTCAGGTAGACGCTGTAGCAGGCGGCGGAGGGCAGGGCGAACCCGGCAGGCTCCAGATCCGCCGCCTCCACCGCGGGTCCGGGAAGTCCGGATCGAGAGTACTTCTCCGCGGCGTCGCCACGGATCCGGCTCCCCAGCACGGCCAGCTGCGGGAAATTCTTGAAGTAGTCCAAGGATTCGAGGTCCGCGGTGCTCAGCAGCGGGGGATACTGCACCGGCACCGCTGCGAAATCCGCCGCCCAGCGGAGGTAGAGGGCTTCCAGTTCGGCCCGCAACCGCAAGGTCTCCGGGCCGAGGGTGGGCAGCCCGGACCGCGCGCTGACGTCGGCCGCTCCTGGCGATGTCGATGTGGTCATCGAAGAAACCTCGCTTCGATGGCGTCGATGGTCCGGAAATCGTTGGGGGCCACTTCCTCCATCGTGATCTCCCGTCCTGTCAATTCCTCCAGGAGGTACAGGAAGTTGACGAATCCGAGCGAGTCCAGAATCCGGTTCTCGATGAGATCCAGATCGCGGGGGATGTCCTCGAGGTCCGGCTTCTTCGCCAGCAGGTAGTCGATGACGACCGCGACGGGATCGGTGGTCTCGGTGCCGCTCATGCCGGCCCCGGCAGCACGTCGTCGGACAGGATGCCCTCGTTGAGCAGGAATTTCATCGACCGCTTCAGGATCTTGGCCTGGTACTCCGCGTTCGCGGGATCGGCCAGGATCCGCCGCCGGAGCGCGTACGGATCGGGTATTCCGGCATCCTTGAAGACGGCCGGGCTGACCAGGCTCTCGACGGAACGCTTGAGATAGCGCTTGACGTAAGTCTCCAGTTCGGCGAGTTCCGCCGCCGACAACCGCGTGCGCAGATCCGCGTGCAGGACCGAGACGATCTGGCGGCCGAAGGCCACGTGCCGCGACTCGTCCTGATGGTGGATGTAGTTGACCTGCTTGATCGTTTCGTGCAGGCGGTCGTCGGTGCCCATGCGGCTGTTGAAGTAGTCGACGATCTCTTCGAACAGCAGCAGCCGGGCGAACACCAGGAAGTGCGCCGACGGGCCGGCCGACTCGATGTCGAGCCGGAAGGAGGTGTTCGGGTAGATCTTGTCGCCGTACTTCAGGCAGAAGGTGGCGAAGAACCACATGTGCTCGTTCTCTTCGCCGATCATGTGGTGGAAGTACTCGGAGGAGATCCGGAACTCGTCGGTGTGAATCCGCTGGATGATCTCCACGATCAATTCGCGGATACCGTGGACGTTCAGGCTGTAGAAGTTGATGCTCTCCCACTTGCTGATCGCCCAGAGCTGCTCTTCCGACAGCTCGCCGGCGACCTCGGTCCCGTACGTCGACATCAGTTCCGGGCTCATCCAGTACTGCTTCTCCGGCAGCGACTCCGGCCAGTCGAACACCTCGTACGGATTGTAGTAATCGGATTTCGACATGCCGACCAGCCGGTCGAGAATCGTCACCAGCCGATCGGACGAAGACAGCAGGCTCGTCATAGCGGTTCCCCCTTAACTGCGTTGAGCTCCTTGACGGCGCGGATCGTCAGAGTGGACTTCGGCACTGTCGATGTGCCGCCGCGACTGTGGTGGTAAAGCCCGTTATCGGCTTCGTGCGCCGTCGGGAGCAGGCGATTGAGCGCCGATCCGAAGCAGGCTTCGCGGAAGTCCGGATGCGCTCGTCCCGCATGGTCGGCGAGACCGGCGAAAATCGGGTCGACGATTTTCACCTGCCCGTCGTCGTCGGTGACCTCCAGCCAGGAATGCGCGAGATCGAGCATGCCGAGGATCCAGCCCCGCCGAGTGCGCGCGGGATACCCCGCGGCCCGCGCCTTCCCGGCCAGGTCCAGACTGACCGAAATGCACGGTGCCACCCCGTGGGGCAGCACCAGTTCCGGGTGCCGTTGCAGTTCCTCCGGCATCCGCGCCCACCGGTAGTCCCCGTGTGAATACTCGCTGACGATCTCGCGCAATCGGCGCGATCGCAGCGTGCGGGGTTCCCCGACGGTCCGCAGCACCGCGTCCACCTGCGCGGTGTCGCCATCCGTCACCACGACGACGTCGGGGCCAGGCGTCTCCGCGTCCCGGTTCCCCGGCGTCGTGTCGAGGCGCTCGACCTGCCCGCCGAATGCCTCCGGCAGCGGCCTGGCCACCGAAAAGGTCGCCTCTCCGCCGTGGCCCGAAGGCCCCGTCATGGTCAGCGAGTAGTTCCATCGCATGGGCTGGAACCAGGTGTGCGGATCCCGCGTCATCCAGCGCAACGCGAAACGAATTCCCATTTCCGCGGCCGAAACCCCGGACTTCGAGTACAGCGCGAGATTGAACAGGTCGTGCCGGTCGAACAGCTCGCCGTCACCGGAGTGCGGCAGTCCCGCGTTCACCAGCTCGGTGAGCACCTCGTCCGAGCAGCGCAAGATATCCAGCGCGCCGGCCCGGTCGACGTCCTCCCGCCGATAGCCCGGCGGAATGGTGAACAACGCGTCCAGCGTCGCGAGCCAGTCGTCCACCGGGAGATCCGAACGCGCCCGCAGGGCACCGGCCGCCTTCATCAGATACGGTCCGCGACGGCTCGGCCGATCAGCTCTTCGACATCGCCGACGGTGACCAGCGTGGGCGCGTCGTCGTCGATGGGACCCAGTTCGAATTCGGATTCGAGCACCAGCGACAACTCGACCAGCGTCATCGAGTCGAGGCCGAGATCCTCCATCAAGCGATCCGCGCTGGAAACCGTGTGATCATCGAGCGGCGACATCTCGGTGATGATCTCCCGCACCTGCGCGGAAACTTTACTGTCTGCCACGTGTTCTCCTAGCCTTTCTTATTCGGCGTCCGAGGCCGGCACGGACCGGACCGGATGCGGCAGGTCCCATTGACCGGAGTACGCGTCGAGCGCCCGGTCGATTGCCCGGTCGAACGCGTCCGTGGCCGCCGGTACCGCGGCGGGCAGCCCGATACTGTGCAATTGCCGCGCCACTCGCTCGCGAGCCGTCGACCACACGCCCCGCAACTGGGCGGCGCGCTGTTCCAGTCCGACGCGGATGACCGGTGTCGGTTGTTTGGTACGCGGCCCGACCAGGACCAGCGCGGCGAGCTCGATCGCCTCGGTGTAGGTCGCGGCCAGCGATGCGCCCAGCCCTTCGGACACCGCCCGTCGTGCGGCCAGGAGCCCGAAGGAGATGTGCCGGGATTCGTCGCGAGTCACGTTCGTCAGCCCGGCATCGAGCACCGGCAGCCCGAGCGTGCGTGCCAGCCGCCGCGTGGTGCGCAGGCCGGTCGCGGCCAGGATTCCCTCGGTCGCCAGGTGGTAATACGTGGACGCCGCTTGCCACGCCACCGGATCACCGGAATTCAGGTGGACGTTCTTGGTCACCCGCCGCAGTTCCGGATCGAAGTAGTGCCCGTAGTCGGTCCCGGCTCGCAGCTGCGGGGTTTCGGCGGCCACGTCGATGCCGATGACCTGCTCGAGGTAGGTCTGGAAGAACTTGACGTGCCGCGCCTCGTCGGCGATCTGAGTCGCGAGATACAGCTGATCGCCTTCGAATCGCGCGTGCTCGATCAGGGAACTGAGCGTCGCGGTGACCGATGCCTCGCCGACCTCGATCTCGGCGAGTGAGCGCATCAATTCCTGGCGGTGAAACGGACGCAGCTTCGCCCACACCGCGCGATCACGGTCGTAGTCGAGCTCACCGACCGCCCAATGCTGGTTTTCCCAACGCTGATACAACGCGTGAGTGCCGACTCCCCGTTCGGTGCCGCTCGCGGGCTGGTCGGTGAGCACGGACTCCAGTTCGTCGTCGATCGCAGTGGTCACCGCGGACCTCCGTCTTCGGATCGCATTTCCGAATCCCACGGAGCCGGTTTGCCGGACACCTCGCCCCAGGTGCTGTGGACCACTTCGCCGCGCAACTCGCCGGCGAGCACCGAACGCCAGAGCACCCGCCGGCGCGGTTTTCCGCTCGACGTCCGCTCGATGGCATCCGGCGCGCCCCGGACGATCGCGAGCGCGACGGACTCGGCGGTCCGCGACCGCAGCAGCGTGGCGATCGGGCGCGGGTCGATCTCCCGGTCGCCGCACGCGAGGATCACCACCGCCAGATCCACGAGGTCGGCGGTGCCGAGCAGGACCACGACCCGGTTCGGGGTGACCCCGAGTTCGGTGGCGATCTCCAGCTCCAGGTCCTCGGCGTGCACCGCGGCGCCCCGGATCTTGAGGCTGTCCCCGATCCGGCCGACGACGAACAGGGTGCCGTCGACGATGATCCCGGCGTCCCCGGTCTCGTATCCCTTGGCGGTGAACCGGCCCGGGGCGACGTCACCCTGATAGCCCTGTGCGACGGCGGTACCGCGGACCCGGATCTGGCCGAGATACCCTTCGGCCAGTTCGGCCCCCTGCTCGTCGATGATGTCGACCGACATCCCGGGCACCGCGGCGCCGCAGCCGGTCAGCCAGGTGCCCGTCGCCGGCTGATCGACGCCGAGCACGCCCGCGTCGCCGAACTTGACCGGAGTGCCCTCGGCGATGACGGGGGAATCCACCTCCCTGATCACCGTGCCGGTCCCGGGAGTCACTCCGGTCACCGCCAGCGTCGCCTCGGCCATGCCGTACGCGGCCACGAGAGCGGACGGGTCGAACCCGAAGGGGGACAGCAGTCGGCCGAATCGGCCCATACCGGTGGGGTCGATGCGCTCGGCGCCCAGGATGGCGACTCGCCATCGGGAGAAGTCGAGCCCCTCGAGCTGTTCGGGACGCACTCGCTTCGCGGCGTAGGCATAGCCGAAGCTGGGCGCCGAGGTGGCGGTGGCGAGTCCCCGCCCGAGCAGGCGCAACCAGGACAGGGGATCGCGCAGAAAGTCCTGCGGTGCCATCAGGTACAGGCTGTTCTGCAGCACCACGTTGTGCACCATGGTGATCAAACCCATGTCGTGATAAAGCGGTACCCACTGCGCGAAGACGTCGTCCGGGGTGAGCCCCAGCCAGTCCCGTTGCGCGGCGATGGTCGAAACAAGGTTGCCGACACTGACGCGCACGCCTTTGGGCGCACCACTGGATCCGGAGGTGTACTGCAACAGCGCCAGGTCCGGAAGCGGCAGCGGGGCAGTGGCTTCCGCGCCGGAACCGGAGTCTTGGCTCGAAACGAGCACCGGCCCCGACCCGACGCGCTCGGAAGCCTCGCGGGCGTACCGGGCCAGCAGGTCGTCGAAAACGATGGCCGTACAGCCGGATACGCAGATGATGTTGGCGGCGTGCTCCAGGTATCGCTCGTCATTGCCGAAGGTGGCGGGCGTCGCCAGCGGAGACGGCGTGCACCCTGCCGCCAGCACCCCGAAAAAGGCGGTCGTGAACTGGAGCGGGTCTCCGACCGCCAGGACGATCACCGACCCGGGCCGGACCCCGGCGGCCAAGATGCGCTGCGCGGTGCGCAAGGATTCCGTCGCGAGTTCCGCGTACGGATGATAGGACCACTCGCCAGGACCGGCCGCGATATGGAGTCCATGGCCCGGACGCGGCGCGGTCAGCCAGTGGTTGAGGGAGATCTGATCGGACATTTCCTGTTCGCTCATCTCGACGTAGTGATCAGGCACCTTGCGACCGCAGCAGCACTTTGTCGGGCTTGCCGTTGGCGTTCAGCGGAAGAGTGCTCAGGACGGTGATCTTCTCGGGCACGTGGACCACGGACAGGGACCGGGCGATACGGTCGCGAATGCTGTCCACCTCGATCACCGCGTCCGGATCGCATTCGATCGCGGCGTGAATGTGCTCGGTCCCGTCTCGGTCCTGCACGCCATAGACGGCAGCGTGCCGGACACCCGGGTGGGAGAGGATTTCTCCCTCGACGACGATCGGATGGACCTTGACGCCGTCGACCTTGATCACCTCGGCCACCCGGCTCGTCAGATGCAAGTAGCCTTCGTCGTCGAAATAGCCGATGTCTCCGGTGAAATACCAGCCGTCACGAAGAGCGCGTGCGGTCAGTTCCGGGTCGCCGGTGTAGCCGTCCATCATCTGCGGAGAGCGCACGCGGACTTCGCCGATCTGCCCCGTCGCCAGCTGTGCGCCCGATTCCGAGTCGCAGACGACGGCCTCCACCTGGGGATGAGGGCGCCCGACGGTGGTCGCGAGCGACGGGTCACCATGCTCGTCGGGGGTGAGGTACGTGACCCGGCCGGTCTCCATCGAGCCGTATCCCTGCGCCAGGATGGGGCCGAAAAGAGCGAAAGCCTGCGCGATTCGCGCGGGCGCAGCGGGGCTGCCGCTGTAGAAAATCCGCTTCAGCGACGACAAGCCCGCTGCTTCGATGTCGCGAATTCCCTGCTCGTGGAGATGGTCGATGAGCTGGAACACGTGTGTGGTCGCCATGTAGGTCCACGTGATGTCTCCTTCGGAGACGGTCTTCACGAGTTCCTCGGCGCTGTAGTTTTCGAGGAGATGAACCGCTCCGCCCAGTGCGAGAGTCGCGTCCGCGATCGGGGCGACGGAATGGCTCAACGGTGTCGACACCAGCATCGTCGCACATTCGACCTGGCGACCGACGGTGATGAATGCCTGTACCGCGCATTCCCATGCCCGGCCCGCCATCCGGATGCCCTTGGGCCGTCCTGTGCTGCCACTCGTGAAGGTGACCGCGGCCAGCGCGTCCGCATCCCAGGATACGGCGCCCAGGATGTCGGCGATGTCGACCTGCCCGGCCCCATCGCGGTCCGCGTGATCAAGCCGGGCTACCGGAAGGCCGCCTCCGCCTTCGGCGATCTCCCTGGCACGCTGGGAGTGTTCGGCGTCGGCGTACACGGTCATGGCGTCGGTTTCGCGCAAGATCCGGATCTGGTCGTCCAGCGGAAGGACCGTCGATCTGGTCCCGGGATTACTGGTCCGCAGATAGCAGACGGCGCCACCGAGCAGATGCGCCGCGTACCGCACCGTGAGCATCTCCGGGCTGTTGGGCGCGACCAGAATCGCGACCATGTCCCCTTTGCCGACTCCGCAAGTACGCAGCGCGTGGAGCGTTTCGGTCACGGAGCGAATCAGATCGCCACCGGAGAACGCCTTGCCCCGCCAATACGCGGCAGGACGATCCGGCGCGGCCGCGAGCACCGAGAGGATTTCCGAGACATAACTTCGACTGACGCTCCACCAATGCTCGGGTGGGATCATGAGACCTTCCTCATCATTTCCTGGCGATAGCGATTCCACGACCTCGCCCCGCTTCCCGCGGTGGCTGCGGCTTGACTTCCGGTTCCGTGAGATGTCCGCCGTTTCCGCACCTGAATATCGTGGTGTGTCCGACTGGGGCCGATCGATTCTTGCCGGGCGGGTGAAGTACGCGGTAGGGCGTTCGACCGGCTACAACGGCGCATCGAAAAGCCCCCGATCGGGGTAGCCGTTCGGGGCGCGGCCGACCCCGGAGCCGGGTTCCGGGCGCCCACGGCCGCGCGTGAGCCGGGCGTGAGGACCGCCGTCCGCGGGCTCGGGCCGCCGGAGGTTGTCGCGAACGCTCCGTTGGGGACGGTGAGCGTCTCGAACGCGTCGTTCACGACACCGGCACGGCGTGGCTGGGCGTCCCACCCTTGTCGCGAACGCTCCGTTCGTGACGTTGAACCTGGGGCCCGGTCGGGCAGCGTCCACAATGCCCGGGGGTGGGCCCGAAACAGGCCGC
>NZ_JBHYIQ010000036.1:47087-85139 GCF_042739895.1 Amycolatopsis sp. NPDC059021 | reverse complement strand
GTCCTGCGAGGAAAGTCCCCTTCAGCATCCACAAAGGACGGTCACTGCGCGCCGGGCGGCGGCTTCTGCTCCTGCGAAGGCTGCTGCTGCGCCGGTGTCGGCGTCGGCGTCGGCTGTTGCTGCGACGTCGACGGCGGTGCCGACGTGGTCGGCGGCGCGCTGCTGGTGGACGGCGGCGGCGAGGACGGCGTCGTGCTCGGCGGCAGGCTCGGCGTCGACGTGGGCGGCGCCTGCCTCGACTCGCTGGGCGGCGGCGCCTGGTCGCCGGTGGTCGGGACGTCCTTGTGGTCGTCCCGGCTCTGGCCGGTGCTCCCGCCGAAGATGCCGCTTATCCCGTTCGTGCCCCCGATCGGCTTCCCCGTGGTCTTCTCGAAACCGAACAACAGCAGGATCGCCGCCACGAACGCGACGACGCTCGTGCCGATGATCAACGGCCAGCGCAGTTTCCGGAGCTTGCCGGTCGCGTCCTCGGGCGGACCGTCCAGCTCCGGCCTCGGCAACTTGACCGTCGGCTGGTTCGCCAGGTCGATCTGCGTCACCGGGCCCCCGTCGCGCCCGACGGGCTTGATCTTGCCCGACGTCGCCAGCACCTCGCGTGCCTTCCGCGCGGCCCTGGTCGTGCTGTGCAGCGAACGCAGGTAGATCTCGCTGCCGACCGTCGTCACCACACTCGCGAGCGCGGCGCCGAGCACCGTTCCCGCCACACCGAGCGTGGACCCCAGCAGTGCCGCGGTGATCGCCGCGAGCGCCGCCGCGAGCACCTGCGGGACACGCAGGCCCGACTTCTCTTCCTTTTTCTCCGCGGTTTGTTCGTTCTCCTTGCTCATGATCCCGATCTGTCCGACGTCTTCTACGACTCCCAACGAATAAGGCGTCCGGAGCTATCCAACCGTTGGCGCGGCGTGAGGAACGCCACGTTTAGAGTCCACAGTGGACGGTTTCAGGAGTCGTGCGCGAGCGGCCGCACGTGGGTCGGCGGTCCTTCCACGCCACAGTGGAAACATTCGCCGGGGTGCGGACATTCATCGGCTGGATGCTCTTCGGGCGGAGTACCCAGAACGCCGTTGTGAATGCCGAGCGCGATCAATCCGCCGACCGCGGCGAGCACCGCGCAGATCACCAGCGACGTCCGCCAGCCCGCGGTGAGCGCCGCCGGATCGGTGTACGACGCGCCGGTCAGTCCCGCCGCCGCGGGCAGCACCGCGACCGCGAGAAGACCACCCGAGCGGGCGATGGCGTTGTTGACGCCGGAGGCGACGCCCGCGAACCGGTCGGGCGCCGCGGCGAGCACGGTCGCGGTCACCGGGGCGACCACGACCGACAGCCCGAACCCGAACACGCAGACCGCGGGCAGCACCGAGCCGAGATAGGACGCGCCGGGGCCGACGCGCGTCAGCAACAGCATCCCGGCGGCGATGAGCAACGGCCCGGCGACGAGCTGGGTGCGCGGGCCGATGCGCTGGGCGAGCGCGCCCGACCGGCCCGAGAGCACGAGCATGATCAGCGTGATGGGCAGCCCGGCGAGCCCCGCCGCCGTCGGCGAGTAGCCGAGCGAGACCTGCAGCTGCATGACCATCAGCATCATGACCCCGCCGAGCGCCGCGTAGACGACGAACGTCAGCGCGTTGGCCAGGGTGAACGTCCGGTCGCGGAACAGCGCGGGCGGCACCAGCGGGTCCGCCGAGCGGTGCTGGACGACGACGAAGGCACCGAGTCCCAGCACACCGACGACCGCGGCGACCAGCACGAGCGGGTCGCCGATTCCACGTCCCGGCGCTTCGACGAGCGCGCCGGTGATCCCGGCGAGCCCGATGGCGCCGAGCGCGGCGGCGCCGAAGTCCGGATGCCCGCTGCTCTGCTGGTCACAGGACTCGGGGACGAACCTGCGGGCCATCAGCACGACCACGACGGCCAGCGGGAGGTTGATCAGGAACGCCAGCCGCCACGACCACAGCTGCACGAGGAGCCCGCCGAGCAGTGGCCCGACCGCGGCCGCGATCCCGCCGAGCCCGGACCACGCGCCGATCGCGCGGGCCCGGTCGTCGTGGGCGAACGACGCCTGCAGGATCGCCAGCGAGCCCGGCGTCAGGAGCGCACCGCCGATGCCCTGGAGGATCCGCATGGCGACGAGCATTTCGGTGGACACCGCGGCCGCGCACAGCCCGGACGCGACACCGAACCAGATCACGCCCGCGACGTACATCCGGCGCCTGCCGTACCGGTCGCCGAGCGATCCCGCGACGAGGATCAGCGCGGCGAGCGCGAGCATGTAGCCGTCGAGGATCCACTGCAGACCCGCGACCGAGGCGTGCAGCTCTTCACCCATCCGGGGCAACGCGACGTTGACGATCGTGCCGTCGAGCATCGCCATGCCGGAGCCGAGGATGGTCGTGGCCAGCACCCCGCGCGCGGCCGAGGTGCCCCACCGGATCCCGGCGTCCGCGGTCGCCGTCACCGTGCCGTTCCGCCCAGTAGTCGCATGGGATCACCGTGGCCCGCGTCCCCGGGGAACGCAAGACGCGGCCCCGGGACGGCGGCGGCGTGCTCAGGGCAGCAGGGTCGTAACGAACTTGTAGCGGTCGCCGCGGTAGGTGGCGCGGGCGAATTCGACCGGTTTGCCGTCGGTCGCGAAGGAATGCCGGGTCAGCAGCAGCACCGGCATGCCGACGTCGGCGCCGAGCATCTCGGCTTCGCGCGGCCCGGCGAGCGACGTCTCGATGGTCTCCTCGGCGCGTTCGAGTTCGACGCCGTAATGCTCGTGCAGCGTGGCGTAGAGCGAGCCGCCGGCGGACATGTGCTTCTTCAGCCCGCGGAATCGGCCGAGCGGCAGGTGCGTGGTCTCGAGCGCCATGGGCTGGGAGTCGGCCAGGCGCAACCGGCTGAGGCGAAGGATTTTCGCGCCCGCCCGGATTCCGAGCAGTTTCGCCAGATCGCCCTCGGCGGACAACTCCTCGAGATCGAGCAGTTTGGACGACGGTTTGAGGCCCTGCTTGCGCATGTCCTCGGTGTAGGAAGACAACTGGAGGCGCTGGGCGAGTTTCGGCTCGGCCGCGAAGGTGCCCTTTCCTTGAACACGGTGCAAGCGGCCTTCCGCGGTCAGATCGGCCAGCGCCTGCCGGACCGTCGTGCGGGACACCGTGAACTCGCCGGCGAGCGCGCGTTCGGTGGGAATGGGCGAACCGGGCGGCAACGCGTCGAGCAGGTCGAGAAGATGCTGCTTCAATGCCCAGTATTTGGGCTCCCGCTGGCCGCGAATCGTGCTCACCGAGCCTGCCTCACCCGTGGTGGTTGTCTCCAACATGACCGAACTCCCTCTCGCCTTCCCGCTCTAACGCGCCACGCTCCCTGTAGGAAACGTACCCTTCTCCACAAACGGCCCGCCCGGCTAGCATTGGTCTAGACCTGACCGACGCCGCCAGCGCTTCGGGACAGCACGTCCCGGTGGAGAGGAAAGTGATGACCGAACAACGTCCCGGCGAGCACATGGCCGCGGAAATCGCCCAGCAACCGGCAGTTCTCGCCGGGCTGGTCGAGCGTCAGGCCGAAATCGCCGAGGTGGCGGAAAAAATCTCACAGCGGCCCCCACGATTCGCCCTCCTCGCCGCGCGTGGTTCGAGTGATCACGCTGCGTTGTACGCGAAATACCTGATCGAGGTACTCCTCGGTCTCCCCGCCGGCCTGGTGTCGCCGTCCACAGCCACGCTCTACGGCGCCCGTCCCGACCTGCGGGACGTGCTCTTCGTCACGGTCAGCCAGAGCGGTGGCTCCCCGGACCTGATCGAGGTCACCGAAACCGCGCGCAGCCAGGGCGCGCTGACCGTGTCCGTCACCAACACCCCCGAATCGCCGCTGCGGGCGGCGTCCGAACTGGGTGTCGACATCGGCGCGGGGGTCGAGAAGGCCGTCGCCGCGACCAAAACGTACTCCGCGACGCTGCTCGCGCTGTACCTGCTCATCGACGCGGTCCGCGGCGGCAAGGCGGCCGACGCCGCGAAGCTGGGCGAGCTGGCGCAGCAGACGCTCGACGGCGCGGACGCCGGTGTCCAGCGCGCGGTCGACCGCTACCGCTTCGTCGACCGGGTCCTCACCACCGGCCGCGGCTATTCCTACGCCTCCGCGCTGGAGGGCTCGCTGAAGCTGGCCGAGACGAGCTACCTCGCCGCCCGCGCGTACAGCGGCGCGGACCTGCTGCACGGCCCGGTCGCGGCCGTCGACGGCGAGACCGCGGTGCTCGCGGTGACCAGCAACGGGCACGGCGGTCAGGCCATGCGCGAGGTACTGGACGCGGTCGGCAAGCGGGGCGCTGACGTACTGGCCGTCGGCTCGGCGGCCGAGGACGTCCCCGCGGCACTGCGCATCGGCGTCGCGCCCACGGTCGAGGAGCTGGCGCCGATCCTGGAGATCCTGCCGATCCAGCGGATCGCGCTCGGCCTTTCGCTCGCGCGCGGCGGTGACCCGGACAGCCCGCGCGGGCTGCTCAAGGTGACCAAGACCCGGTGAGTTACACAATCGGCGTGGACGCCGGTGGCACCTCGACCCGTGCTGTCGTGGTCGATGCCACCGGCGTCGTGCTGGGCCGGGGCCGCGGCGAGGGCGCCAACCCCAACGCACACGAGCCCGCCGTCGCCGCCGGGCGCATCGCGGACACGATCGTCGCGGCGCTCGGCGATCTCGATCCCGCGGGCGTACGCGCGTGCGTGGCCGGCATGGCCGGGGTGAGCAAACTGTCCGATCCGTCCGTGGCGGCGGTTTTCGACGCCGCGTGGGAACGGATCGGGCTGGGCGGCCTCGTGCGGACCGTGAGCGACGCGGAGGTGGCGTTCGCGTCGGCAACGTCCTCACCGGACGGAACGGTCCTCGTCGCGGGCACCGGCTCGATCGCCGGGCGGATCCGGGACCACCGGCTCGCCGGCACGGCTGGCGGGTACGGCTGGCTGCTCGGTGACGAGGGATCGGCGTTCTGGCTCGGCAGGGAGGCCGTGCGCTCCACTTTGGAGGCACTCGGCAGGGGCCTGCCGCTCGGCGGGCTCGCCTCGGCGGTGCTCGCCGAGGCACTGGCACTGTCCGCTGTGGACATTGTGACCGACAGCGACCGGATCGCGGCTTCCCGTGCTCTCATCACGAAGGCGAACGCCGACGCGCCGATCCGGCTCGCGCGTTTCGCTCCGCTCGTGAGCGCGGCGGACGCCGCCGGGGACCCCGCGGCGAAGCGGATCACCTCGTCCGCGGCCGATCTCCTCGTGGCGAACGCTCTCGCGACACGCGAACCCGGCGAGTCGTCACCCGTTGTGCTGGTCGGCAGCGTCCTGTCCGCCGAAGGACCAGTCGGCACACTGGTACGGGCCCGCTTGACCGGTTGCGAGGTGCTGACCAGCTCCGACGGTGTCCTCGGCGCGGCGTGGCTTGCCGCTCTGGCCGCCTTCAAGGGCGACGCGGTCCGCCCTTCGGAACAATAAAAATCGGCAAAAGGTGGCACAACGAGTCGAAAACATCGACGCGAGCCGGGTTGTCCGGGTACCGTAGGAACCGGCCCCCGGACCCTCCCCCCTCGCCGGGGGCCGCCTTATGCGTTGGGTACGTCGCCCGGCGGGTCATCCGGTACAGCGCGCAAGCCCGGATGACCCGTCGGCAACGTCCGGAAGAGCACCCAGCCGCTCACCGCGACGGTCAGTGCCACCAGCGGCCAGGAAAGCACCGTGCGGGCCACGCCCAGCGCGACGACCTGGCCGGACCACCACAGCCCGCCGTACACCAGCACGCGCAGGGTGTACTGGCCGAACACCCAGACCCAGCTCGCCCGCGAGTAGGCACGCAGCAGCGCGGGATCGCGGCGCCAGCGGGTCTTCTGTCCCGTCACCAAGCCGACCACGACACCGAGCAGCGGCCAGCGGACGACGATGCTCGCCGCCCACGCGAGCGCGCTGGCCACATTGGACAGCAGTTGGATGAGGAAGAAGTCCTCGGCACGGCCGGTGTGCAGCGCGATCAGCGCGGCGATCACCACGGCGGCCACGCTCACCACCAGCGCGCGGGCCTTGCCGCCACGGGCGACGCGGAACACGGCGAGCGCGGCGGCCACCGCGATGGCCGCGCCCGCTCCCCACGCGATCGAACGGCCGGAGGCGAGCCAGCCGACGACGAACGCGACCGGCGGGATACTCGCGTCGATGGCACCCTGGCGGCCGCCGAGTACCTGCGCGAGCGACTCGCGGCGCACGGATTCGTCGGTCACGCTCTCCAGCCTGCCCGAAGCGGGTGAGCACCCTCGGCACGGGGAGACCTACACCACATGTGTAGCGCATGGCCCGGTAGGGCGATTTACGTCACGAGCTGTGAAATCGACGTAATGGAGATGCGGGGACATCCGGCAAGATAAGAGACTGTGACTGCCGGTTGAACCCGACGGGCTCAGGGGGACTGCGCCCGAAGGTTAGTTGGGGTGTACAACTATATGTCGGGGGCGGCGCGACGGACGGGAAGGGGACCCAGCGTGTTTGACAGTTATGTGGCGATCGGCGACAGCTTCACCGAAGGCCTGAACGATGAGCTGCCCGATGGCGCCTTTCGCGGGTGGGCCGACCGGCTGGCCGAGATCCTCGCAGGTGGGCGGGCCGGTTTCCAGTACGCGAACCTCGCGCTGCGCGGCAAGATGATGGACGAGATCCTCACCGAGCAGCTCCCGATCGCCCTCGAGCTGAAGCCCGATCTGGTCACGGTGTGTGCCGGCGGCAACGACATCATCGTGCCCGGCGCCGACGTCGACGCGGTGGCCGCCCGCTTCGAGGCCGGGATCGCCTCGCTGCGCGAGGCCGGGATCCCGGTGGTCATCTTCAACGGCCCGGACACCAAGTCGCTGTCGGTCATGCACGTGCTGCGGAGCAAGGTCGGCCTCTACAACGCCCATCTGTGGGCGATCGCCGACCGGCACGGCGCGAAGATGGTCGACCTGTGGGGCATGGAGCCGCTGCACGACCGTCGCGCGTGGAGCGGCGACCGGCTGCACTTCACGCCCGAGGCGCACCGGCGGATCGCGCTGCGCACCGCCGAGGTACTCGATGTCCCCGTCGAGGGCGACTGGCGCGAGCCGTGGCCGGAGACCGGCGAGCCCCACACGTGGATCACCTCGCGCCGCTCCGATCTGGAGTGGACGAAGGTGCACCTGCTGCCGTGGATACGACGTCAGCTCAAGGGCGAGTCGATGGGCGACGGCCTGTCCCCCAAGCGGCCTCAGCTGGCTCCGCTGGCCCCCGTCGAGCTCCCTGTCGAACTGCCCGGCAACGCCGCCGCCAGCTGACCCGAACGCCGAACTCGGCCTCCCGAAGGTGGGACTCGCCGCCGCCGCGAGTCCCACGTTCGCGGGCCCGAGTTCCACGTTGGCGGGGCAGAGTTCCCCGTTCGCGGGGTGGCGCTGAGTCGCCAAGTCGGGCCGCCCGGCTTACAGTCCCCTTATGCCCGGCGCACGCAGCTGGATCCGGCTGATTCCGATCGCGCTGCTGGTCACTGCCCTGCTGGCGGGGATCGTGACCTGGCTGCGTTCGGGTGCCATCGAGTCGGATCTGACCGCGCGCTCGCAGACCGCGCTGGCCGCGGCCGGGCTGCCCTCGGGCACCGTGAGCTTCTCCGGGCGGGACGCGACACTGAGCGGATTCCCGCCGGAGCAGGCGACCCGGGCGCTCGACGTCGTCCAGGCCGTGGACGGGGTGGGGGCGGCCGGGATCTCCGGCGACGTCCGGCCCGCGGGGCCGCCGCCGGGAAGCGCTTCCCCGCCGCCACCCGAGGCCTCGCCGTCGCAGGAACCGCCGAGCACGCCACCGAGTTCCGCCGCGCCGCCCACCGGCAAGGCCGGGCTGCAGGCCGAGATCGACCGCGTACTGGCCACCACGCCCATCACCTTCACCCCGGACAGCGCCCGCCTGACCGCCCAGGGCACCCAAGCCGTCCGTGAGGTGGCGAAGGTGCTCGCGAAGGCTCCGGACGGCTTCCAGTTCCGCGTCGGCGGGCACGCCGCCCGCGGCCCCGGCGGGGAGCGTGCCGCGCTCCGGCTCTCGCAGGACCGCGCCCGGACGGTCGCGAAACTGTTGCAGGCCAACGGTGTTCCGCAGGAGCGGGTCACCGCGCAGGGCTACGGCGACACCCTGCCCGCCGCCGGCGGCAACGACCGCAGGGCCGAGATCACGGTCGAACAGGGGTGATGGCGATGTTCTGGCTCTTCGCACAGATCTGGCTCTGGCTGCTCCTCGCGTTCCTCCTCGGGGCGCTCGTGACGTGGCTGCTGATGCGTGCCGCGCAGCGCCGCGAGGCCCCTGCCGAGGCCGCGTACGCCGAACCGGAGCCGGAACCGGACCACGAGGGTCACGAAGGGCACGAGATCTACGAGGCCCGCGAACCGGCCCCGCACGCAGCGGAGGAAACCCAGTACATCCCGCAGGCGGCCTACGCCGAGGAGGACCAGGGCCACCTCGAGGACGACCACCACTACCCGCACGACGAGTACTCGCACGACGAACCGCATTACCTGAACGAGGAACCGGACGTTCCCGAACCCGAGGGACATCGCGAAGGCCAGCTCCCCGCGCCGGCACCGCCGCACGCCCAGCACGGGCAGGAGGAACCCGCCTGGCCCGCCGCCGACGACTGGCCGTCGGAGCCCCAGGACGGGCCCGCCCCGGACGGCCCGCCGCCCCGCTCCCACCAACCGGGGCGCAGGAGCTGACACCCACCTGGTAAGTTCGGCTACGCACTGTGAGCGGGAGCCGAGCACGTTCTTCGATCGGGAGCCCCGAGGCGACGAAGGAGGCTGTCGATGGCGCTCCCGCGCTGGACGGCGGAGAACCTGCTGCCACCCGGCCGCCATCACGCCGACCTCGCCGACGTCTACGAGCGGCTGGTCTTCGACGCGCCGCACCAGAACGAGCGCGAGATCCTGTTCAGCGCGTTGAACAGTTATCTGGGCGTGGCCAGGCGGATCATCCCGTCCGGACGGGCGTGGATCAGCGGCGCGTTCGTCACGCGGACCCCGCATCCGCCGCACGGTCTCGACGTCGTGCTGATCCCGGACGAATGGGGTGCGCTGAAGCGCCTCGACGACGCCGGCCGGTCCGCGCTGTACGGCCTGCTGACGCTGCGAGGGGTGTTCGTCGGGCAGCCCGCGATGTACCTCGATCAGGTTCAACCGGTCGGGGGGATGCTGGACGGCTTCCTGTGCCGCCCCGGCGACGAGGACGTCTGGGCCGAGGTCTGGGCCGAAGGCGGCAAGGGATATCCGGAGATGGTCTGGTGAGGAACGAATTCCGCCGCGTCGCGGACGAGATCCCCGGCGGCACCTGGCTCGACGACCTCGCGCGCGCGTCGGCGATGGCCGCGAACGCCAAGTTCGAGCGGACCTGCCGCTCGCCGCTGCTGCACGTGTCGGTCATCGGCGAGACGCACATCGACGCGTACACGTTCTCCGACATCAGCCGGGCGCTGCAGGACGCGACCGCGAAGATCGGGCACATCATCCGCAACCCGTCGAACGAGGTCACGATCGTCCAGCAGGCCGACCGGGACAAGGCGCCGCTCATCCAGCGTGGTCAGGCGGGCAACGCGATCTTCTTCGGCTTCCCCGAACTGGAGGATCAGGCCGACGCGCTCATCCACGACGGGATCGAGACGCTGTCGGAGCGCGCGGTCAAGGAGCTGTGCGACTTCCTGCCCGCCAACGGTTCCGACGACGGCGCGCTCGACGCCGTCCTGCTCCAGCGCGACACCGTCCGCAACGCGGTGAGCGACGTCGTCAACGCGGTCAGCAAGCACGCCGGGATCGGGATGGCGCTGACGCCGACCTCCGGCGAGCAGGTGACCCGCAGCATGACCACCGAACAGGCCAGGATCCTGCAGGGCAGCCTGCGCGAGTCCCGCGAGGCCGTCGGCTACGAGACGGTCAGCGGGCGGCTCGACGGCGTCCGCACGCGGCGGCGGATCTTCTATCTCGAGCGCGAGTCCGGCGGCACGATCCAGGGCGCGGTGGCCGAGGACCTGCTCGACCAGATCAAGGAGAACCTGGACCGTCCGGTCACCGCGCGGCTGCGGGTCGTGCGCACCACGACCATCGACGGCCGCCGCGGGCGTCCGGTGCACGAGCTGCTCGAGATCACGCCCGAAGTGAGCCTGTTCGACCACTGAGGCGGCGAGGGCTTACCTTCGCGCCAGCCAGCCCACGCTGCCGATCGGGTGCGGGTGCCCCGCAAGACACTGAGGATTCTCCTCCGCACCGGCCGGCGTGCGGTCGATTACCGAGCGTCACGGGCTGGGCCGCACGGCCCATTTCACGTTCCCGCGAACGCCCGTGCGCATTGCGAATTCCGTCGGCACCCGGCGATGCGGAAAAAACGGACCGATCCAGCGGGCCGACTTGTCCGAAAGACCCATCTCCATTGGCATTTGCTGGGAAATCCGATAATTCCTGCATTGACCATCGTTAGCACTGGTCAACGAATGACGGGACACTCGCGGTGAAGGTGAGACAATGACGTTTTCCAGTATGTAACGATTTCGTTCGGTGCCACACTTTTGGGTTAACGTCGGCCCTCTCCGAGCCGAAGGGCAGTGCAAATGATCACCGAGCCGCCGTACCCGCGCTCGACCGCGCGACACGGCCGAGGAGAGGATCCGATCGCCGCCACTCAGCGACGCAGAGCGAGCAAGGTGAAACCGCGCCGGAACGTGCTCGGCGTCATCGGTCTCGTCTGCGGCGTGGCCGCGCTGGGGGTGGCTTTCCTTCCGGTCGTCGACCTGGCGGCCTGGCCGCTGTCCGCGGGCGGCCTGGTGCTCTCGATCGTCGGCGTCGTCCAAGCGCGCCGCGGCACGGTGGGCGACCGGGGCGTGGCCGTCACCGGCGTGGTCGTCGGCGTGGTCGCGATCCTCGCGACGGCGGGCTGGCTCGTGTACCGGGCCTTCTTCAGCGGCGGCACCGAGGCGGGCTTGCACATGCCCGCGGTGAACGGCGACAAGCACGTCGTCGGTTTCGTCGTGACCGCCAACGGCGGGGCGAACGTGCGGTACGGCAGCCTCAACACGCAGCGGACCGAGACCGCCCCGTCGAGCACCGACGCGTGGCGGCAGCAGGCGTCCTACAACTCGGGCGCGTACCTGCTGACGCTGACCGCGGACTCGCCGAACGGCAGCGTCAACAACCAGATCAGCTGCTCGATCACAGTGGACGGCAAGAAGGTCGCCGAGAACACCGGCACGACGATCGCGCTGTGCACGGCCAACGTCGGCTGAAACGGCCCGGGAAAGGGCTTTCGCGAGGGAGCCCTCCGCACGAAACCATGGTGCCTGGCGCCCGGCCGGTTCACCCCCCGCCGGTCCCCGGCCGGGCCGCCTGAGCCGTCCCGAGACGGCCCCTGGTCGAACCCGGCTAGGGGTTGCGGGTTCGACGCGCCCACTTCACAGACCGCCCCTCCCCTAGGGCTCAGCGGGCACTGGCCGGACCCTACGCGGATCTCGGCCTCCGTCACTAAGAATCCACTAAGGGTGCGCACTTGGGCACCCCCTGACAGGTCATTTCCCGCTCGATGACACACCATTCCGGGGCCGAAAGGACACATTCGCGTGCCCGGACGGGCAACTCGCGTGTCCGGACGGAGATCTCGCGTGTTCAGGCGGAGAACTCGCGTGTTCAGTCCGGTCCGGTGAGTTCGACACGGACAGTGCCGGTCAGTTTCGGATTCGTCCGCTCGTAGATGCGCAGTGCCGTCGCGAACTCCTCGCGCGCTGCCTCGGCCTCGCCCCTGGTCCGCAGCACCCGGCCGAGCGTCAGGCGCAGCACGCCCTCCTGCAGGTCGAACCCGCAGCGTACGGCGAGCTCGATGGCCTCCCTGGCGTACCGCTCGGCGTCGTCGAACACACCGATCCGGAGGTTGAGTTCGGCGAGCCGGTTCAGCGACACGACCGCGTAGCAGTCGTCGCCCAGCTCCCGGTCGATCGCCAGCGCCTCGAGCTGGTGTGCGATCGCGTCCACGTATCGCCCGGCCCGCTTCTCGGCCACCGCGCAGTCGTTCAGCACCTGTCCGAGCAGCTCGATGTCCTCGCCGCGTTCGGCCTCCGCCAGTGCCCGGCGCAGCCGTTCGATCGCCCGTTCGTGCTCGCCGGACAGGCTGATCAGGCCGCCGTAGTGGATACCGGCGGAGATCGACAGCCGGGAGTCGCCGAGTTTGGCGGCCAGTTCCACGGCTCGTTCGGCGTCGGCGAGGCCGCTGTGCGGCACCTCGAACGTCAGCGCGATCGCGGCCCGCGCGATGAGCATCCAGCACTGCCCCGCCAGGTTGTCCGCGCTCTCGGCCGCGCGCAGCCCGCAGTCCACCACCCGCGTCCACTCGTCGAGCAGGGGCGAGACGAGCCGGTAGCTGTGCGCGACCTGGGCCAGCCGCCAGGCCTGTTCGTACCGGCCCTCGACGTTCAGGGCGTTCAGCGTCGCCAGCACGTTCGGCCATTCCGCGGAGAACCACTCCGCGGCCTCGGCGAAGGACGACAGCGCGGGCAGCTCGACGTCGTCCAGTTCGCCGGAGAAGTCGAACGGGTCGATGATCCGCAGCATCCGGCGACGGGCGAGGTCGCCCGTGCGCAGGTAGAACCCCACCAGCCGGTCCAGTATCGCGGCCCGGCGCTCGGCCGGGAGTTCCGTTTCGGCCTGCTCACGCAGGTAGACGCGGACGAGGTCGTGCGACGCGAACACGTCGCGTTCGGTCTCGGCGATCAGGTTGTGCGCGGCGAGCGCCCGCAGCCGCCGGCGGGCCTCGGCCGCCGGCACCCGCGCGATCGCGCCCATCAGGTACGGGCCGGCCGCCGGCCCCGGTACCGCGCCGAGCTGGAGGAGCATCTCGGCGACCTCGGCGGGCAGGCTGCGGAAGGAGACGTCGAAGGCGGCACGCACTCCGCCGTCGGCGCCCTCGACCTGCAACGCGGCCAGCCGGGTGTGCTCGTCCCGGAGTTCCGCGACCAGGTCCTGCGCCGTCCACTCCGGACCCGCGGCGAGCCGGGCACCGGCGATCCGCAGGGCGAGCGGCAGGTAGCCGCAGAGCTTCGCCAGTTCGTGGTTGAGCGCGGCGGGCCCGGCCAATTCCTCGATGACCTGGACGGCGTCGGGCTCGGCGAGCGTCCCGAGCACCCGCAGCTTCGCCGCGTTCGACACCGCGAGCCCGTCCAGCCGCGAACGGCTCGTCACCACCGTCATCGACCCCGAACTCGGCGGCAGCAGCGGCCGCACCTGATCGGCCGAGCGCGCGTCGTCGAGCAGCACCAGCATCCGGCGCCGGGCGATCAGCGACCGGTAGAGCGCGACACGCTCGTGCACCCGCTCCGGGATCTGCGACGTCTTCACGCCGAGGCCGAGCAGGAACTGGGTGAGCAGTTCGGCGGGTTCGAGCGGCGCGTGCCGGGAGTCGAACCCGCGCAGCGAAGCGAACAGCACGCCGTCCGGGAAACGGTCGGCCACCCGGTGCGCCCACCAGACGACGAGCGCGCTCTTGCCGATCCCGGCCGTGCCCGAGACGACGGCGACGGTGCCGTCGCCCCGGCCGACCAGCCCGTCGAGCCACGCCAGATCGGCCTGTCGCCCCGGCAGGCTCGGCACCGCGGCGGGCAGCTGGGACGGGCCGGGCTCGGGATCCGGCTGGGCACCGCGGGTCCCGGCGGCTTCCGCGCGGGGCGGCAGATCGTCGTCGAGGATCCGCTCGTGCACCCAGCGCAGCTTGGCCTCGGGCTCGACGCCGAGCGAGTCCATGATCGCGCGGGAGACCGTCCGGTACAGCTCCAGCGCGTCGCCCCGGCGGCCCGCGTAGTACAGCGCGCGCATGAGCTGGCCCGCGGTGCGCTCGGCGAGCGGATTCGCCCGCACGATCGGGCTCAGCTCGGCGATCAGCTCCGCGTGGCGGCCCAGATCGAGGTCCGCGTCGACCCTGGCGCCGTGCACCGCGAGCCGCAGATCCTCCAGTTCCGGCGCGCGCAGCGAGTCGGGTACCCCGGACAGCGCGGGACCACGCCACAGGGCGAGCGCCTCGGCCAGCAGTGTCGCGGCGGCCTCCGGACGGGCGTGCGCGGCCCGGCCGAGCAGGGCACGCGCGTGGTGGACGTCGATCCGCATCGGATCGACCTTGAGCAGATAGCCGGGCGGGCTGGTGAGGATGCGGGCGCCGTCCTCGCCCTGGACGGTGCGCAGCACCCGCCGCAGATGCGAGACGTTGCCGTGCACGATGGTCCGCGCGGTCGCGGGCGGATCGTGGTCCCACAGCGCGTCGATGATTTCGTCGAGCCCGACGACCTTGTTGACGTTGAGCGCCAGGAGGGCGAGCAGACCGCGGACGCCGGGGCCGCCGATCGGCACCGTCCGATCACCGACGACGAGCTGGACCGGCCCGAGCAGCCGGAATCGTGCGGTCGATCCGATTTCGGCCATGCTCGCGCCCACCTCCCCGTATGGTTCCGGCGTCTCCCCCGCCAGAAATGTCAACTTACCGTGATCGGGGGCTGACACACATGGTTCTTCCGAGAAGAACACGCGGACAAGGGCGCCAATCGGGTGCTCCGTTCGCCGCAGGAACGGGGCCTTCTCATCGAATGCCGCACCGACGAGGTCGATTACGCCGGATGTCGTAATGCATTCGTACGTAACCACGGATATCGCATCGACAAAAAAGTCGGGCCCTGCACCATCAGTCCCGATCTGATGGTGCAGGGCCCGACTTGGAGCCGTCGGCTGGGCCGCCAGGGGGCACGGTCCACCCGACTGCCACCGTCCGGCCGTCCGGGCGGGCTCACCCCGAGCTTCAAGAACCCGGTCGGCTTTCGGCGACGTCGGTGCGCGGACCACTGCCCGCGCGGTGGCGACAAAGTAACAGGGCGCACAGACCCGGCTACAGCCGCCCCTCCGTGCCCGGGTCCCCCGCGGGGGTCAGCGGGTGAGCGGCGTCGAGTCCCGGCCCGCGATGAACGCCGGACGCGGCTGCGCGGCCGCGTACGGGTCGCCCAGCGCGTTCTCCACGCTGTTGAACACCAGGAAGATGTTCGACCGCGGATACGGGGTGATGTTGTTCGACGAGCCGTGCATGATGTTCGAGTCGAACCACAGCGCCGAACCCGCCTGGCCGGTGAACTGGTCGATGCCGTACTCGGCGGCCAGCTTGGTGATGTCGTCCTCGGCCGGGACACCGACGCGCTGGTCCTTGAGTGAGCTCTTGTAGTTGTCGTCGGGCGTCTCGCCGACGCACTGGACGAACGTGCGCTGCGAACCGGGCATGACCATCAGCCCGCCGTTGAACGGGTAGTTGTCGGTCAGCGCGATCGAGCAGCTGACCGCGCGCGGCGCGGGCATCCCGTCCTCCGCGTGCCAGGTCTCGAAGTCCGAGTGCCAGTAGAACCCGGTGCCCTTGAAGCCGGGCATGTAGTTGACCCGGCTCTGGTGGATGTAGACCTCGGAACCGAGGATCTGGCGCGCCCTGTCGAGCACCCGCGGGTCGCGCACGAGTTCGGCGATGAGCTCGCTGATCTCGTGCACGTCGAACACCGACCGCACCTCACCGGTCTTCTGCTCGGTGATCACCCGTTCGTCGCCGTGCAGATCCTCGGCGGAGGACAGCCGGACCAGCTCCTGCCAGTACGTCTGGACCTCGGCGGGCGAAAGCAGATCCTCGATGACCGTGTAGCCCTTGGTCTCGTGGTTGGCCAGCGTGGCCGCGTCGATCGGGCCATCGGCGTCGGTACCCCACACGGTGGGGTGCACGCGCGGCAGGTGCTCCGGCGTGCCGGTGATCCGCGTCGGGTAGGAATCTTCGACGCGGGTACCCATCAGTGTCACAGTGGTTCGCCTCCTGACGTTGTCGGACGGGTTCGGCTTACGACGCCTCTTCGGCCACCAGCGGGTACACGCCGTTCTCGTCGTGGACCTCGCGGCCGGTGACCGGCGGGTTGAACACGCACACGCACTTGATCTCGGTCTTGGGCCGGACCTGGTGCTTGTCGTGGTCGTCCAGCAGGTAGAGGGAGCCCGGCTTGAGCGGGTAGACCTTTCCGGTCGCCTTGTCCTCGATCTCCCCTTCGCCCGAAACGATGAACACGGCTTCGACGTGGTTGGCGTACCAGAAGTCGTTCACCGTCCCCGCGTAGAGCGTGGTCTCGTGCACCGAGAACCCGGCTCCCTCCTTGGCGAGGATGATCCGTTTGCTTCGCCAGTTCGGGGTCTTGATGTCGGACTCGGTGTCGGTGACCTCGTCCAGGGTGCGGACAAGCACAGGCGCTCCTTAACTCTTTTTCAGTACTGCGGCAACGGACTCGTCGATGATCGAGAGCCCCTGGGTCAGTTCTTCGTCGGACAGCGTCAGCGGCGGAAGCAGCTTCATCACCTCGCCATCCGGTCCGGACGTCTCCATCAGCAGACCGCGGTCGAACGCCGCGGCGCAGACCCGGCCGGCGAGGTCGCCGCTGGCGAACTCGAGACCGCGCGCGAGCCCGCGTCCCTTGGCCGTCAGCTCAGCCTCGGGGTAGGTCTCGACGATGCCCGAGAACGCGGCGCCGATGCGCTCACCCTTCGCCCGGGTGGATTTCTCCAGGTCGTCGTCGTTCCAGTATGTCCTGATCGCCTCGGTCGCGGTGACGAACGCGGGGCTGATGCCGCGGAAGGTGCCGTTGTGCTCACCCGGCTCCCACACGTCGAGTTCGGGCTTGATCAGGGTGAGCGCCATCGGCAGGCCGTAGCCGCTGATCGACTTCGACAGGCACACGATGTCCGGCTCGATGCCCGCGTCCTCGAAGCTGAAGAACGGTCCGGTGCGGCCGCAGCCCATCTGGACGTCGTCGACGATGAGCAGGATGTTGTGCCGGCGGCACAGCTCCTGCAGGCCCTGCAGCCACTCCATGCGCGCGGCGTTGATGCCGCCCTCGCCCTGCACGACCTCGACGATCACCGCGGCGGGTTCGTTGAGCCCGCTGCCGGAGTCCTCCAGGAGCTTCTCGAAGTACAGGAAGTCGGGCATGGCGCCGTCGAAGTACTTGTCGTACGGCATCGGGGTGGCGTGCACCAGCGGGATACCGGCGCCGCCGCGCTTCATCGAGTTGCCGGTGACCGACAGCGCGCCCAGCGTCATGCCGTGGAAGGCGTTGGTGAAGTTGATGACCGATTCCTTGCCGGTCACCTTGCGCGCCAGCTTGAGCGCGGCCTCGACGGCGTTCGCGCCACCGGGGCCGGGGAAGATGATCTTGTAGTCCAGTTCGCGCGGACCGAGGATCTTCTCCTGGAACGTCTGCAGGAAATCGCGCTTGGCCACGGTGAACATGTCCAGCGCGTGGACGACGCCGTCACGCTGGATGTAATCGAGCAGCGCCTGCTTCAGCACCGGGTTGTTGTGCCCGTAGTTGAGCGCACCGGCGCCCGCGAAGAAATCGAGGTACGCCTTGCCGCTCTCGTCGTGCAGCCAGCTGCCCTGCGCCCGGTCGAAGACGACCGGCCAGCCGCGGCTGTAGCTGCGAACTTCGGATTCGAGCTCTTCGAAGATGCTCATGACGTTTTCTTTTCTCCCTGTCGCGGGGAATTAACGTATTACTGACGATTAAGCGGTTGCAGCGGCCCGATGCGGTACAGGTCCTCGGGTGCGTGCACGTTCTCGTCGTCCGGAAAATCCTCGGCCTCGAACAGCCTGCTGGTTTCACACGAGGTGTTCCAGCGCTTCGCGAACGACGCGAACAGCCGGATGGAGGCCTCGTTGTCCGGCGTGATCGTGGTCTCCAGATAGCGCACCCCGCGCTCGACCAGCCGCGTGAACAGCTCGTCCAGCAGCGTCCCGGCCAGGCCTTTCCCGCGTTGCGACGCGTCGACGGCCACCTGCCAGACGAGCGCCGTCTCCGGCTCGTCGGGTCTGCGGTAGGCGATCACGAAACCAACGGGTTCGCCGCCTTCGGAGACCACAACCGAACTCTCCGCGAAATCGCGGCACCACAGCATGTACGCATACGGCGAGTTGAGATCAAGCTTTGCCGAATCGCGAGCGATTCGCCAGAGCGCGGCGCCATCGGCCTTGGTCGGGGATTCGATCAAGAGCTTTCCGGACATACTCATGAAACGTAACAGAGAATTTTCTTCCCGCCAGCGACGGCGGCTCCGGCAGCGCGCCTACCTGCGAGGACGGGAAAACTCGCGTGACTAGTCCCACATATGCGTTTGGGCGGGGCATGATCTGGGTACGACATGCGGCTGGGCCGCCCACCTGTCGTCAGCGGCCTCCAGTCCGGTCACTACTCGACGATGAACCGAAATGACTCGCTTCGCAAGGCGGACACGCATACTTTCCGTGCCTGACCCCTCATCGCGTGTTCCACCGGGCGCGTTACCGCGCCGCGCGCCGCAGCGGTTTCCCGGTCGCCGAATTCTTTGTTTCACCAGGCGATCCTCACCTTTCGCGGGCAGCCGATCGCGGTGCTTTGCGAGCAGGCCACGGGTACCTCGCCTTCACTCAGGATAACGAAGCGTGGTCACCGAACTTCGTAGCGCCACCGGCGAACCGGCGTCGCGTTCGAAGGTCCGTGAATGCCACATCGAGGGACTCTGATTCCCTCGATGTGGCATTCACGGACAAGCTCTCATCCCGCTATCCACAAGGCCATCCCGCTTGTGGACAACTAGTGCCCCCAGCGCCTCCGGACCCCCGGCTCTGTCGTGCTCCGGCGATACGATGAATGCGGGGGGCGCCCCGCAGGCTCGTGACGGCCCCCGTGCGCCCGTCCATCAGTCCTATGAGGGCTGTCGACGTGTCCTTTGTGGAGTGCGATGCCGTGAAGGACCCCTTCACGGCGCTGAGTGCCGTGAAGGAGGCCTTCACGGCGTTCGGGCGGGCTCGAGGCTGGGTGATCTCGCCCTGCCGATGCCGTGAACGACGCGTTCGCGACGTTCACCGTCCCCAACGGAGCGTTCAGGACACCGCGACGGACGGGCTCATCGCGGCGAAGGCCCCCTCGACACGTCACCAACACCCGCGGAGCGAGAGGACACCGCGAGGCGACCGGCGCGTTTCGACTTGCCGAGACCCTGCCCCAGGCCGAGAACGGCGTCAGACGCGGTCCTTCGGGGCCGGGCGGCGCAGGCGGCGCGTGACGCTGCCCAACGGCGTCCAGATCGCGGGCAGGACGAGCAGCGCGGCCACCACGAGCCACCACACCGGGGCTTCGCCGCGCCGCCAGCCCGCGACCACCCCGCCCAGCCAGCCGAACAGCGGATCGGCGATCGGCGGCAGGAACGCGGCGAACAACAGCGCCGCCACGATCAGCACCCCGAGCACGGTGAGCAGCATCCGCCACGTCCGCCCCAGCGTGATCAGGCTGACCACCAGGAACACCAGCGCGCCCGCCGCGACCGGCATGCCCACCCACTGCAGGACCTGACCGCCGTTCCCGCCGAGCACGAACCCGGCCAGCACGGTGACCGCGGCCGCCACGAGGTTCCACGGCCGCCCCAGCCGCACCGCGCCACGCGTGATCCACCACGCGCTGCGCCCGGTCGTCTGCGCGAAACCGACCGCGGGCTGGACCGACTTCGGCACCCGCGCCGCCCCCGCCGCGGCGTTCATCCCGGCCGCGCCCGCCTTGATCAACGTCGATGTCAGCAGCATCGTCCCGCGTTCGTCCTCGACCTTCTCCGCCGAGACCCGGCACGCCTGGAAAACCCGCTGCGTCGCGGCGTCGTCGGCCGGGGGCTCAGCCCCGGCCTTGCGGAACGCCGCCGACGCCTTCCCGTTGCCCTTGGCCGTCTCCAGATCCTCCTCGGCGTGCTTGCACACCACGGGAAGCTCCTCGCGCGCGATCTCGAGCTGCCGTGCCCGCGCGAGCACCATCGCCGTGACCGGCATGCTCAGCGGCACGTCCTCCGCCACCTCGGCGTCCCCGAGCTGCGCGTCGAGCCCGAGGAAACCCAGCTCCTCGGCGAGCTGCCCGGCGAGCGATTCCGCTTCTCCCGGCCCGAGATTGTCCGCGGGTCCGGGAAGGCGCCAGCCGACGGACTTGAACGTCTCCCGCACTCGCTCCCGGAACGCCTCGGCCCCGGCGAGATCCCGCAGCAGCCGCAGGCGTTTCGGGTCGAGCAGGCACTGCATCAGCCAGCCGGCGCCGTCGACGCGGCCCCACATCCAGTCGCTGGCCCGCCACGAGGCCTTGTAGAACGCGCCGAAATCGCCCGCCTGCATCCCGGTCAGCTTGGTGTGCGCCCGCGTGCGGCTCATGTCCAGCAGGGTCCGGGTGTCCGCGCTGACCTGGACCAGATCGACCCGCTGGTCCACCGACGGCGGCTGCGCCAGCAGCCCGCGCGTCGCCACGTGCAAGGCCAGCAACCTGGCCAGCACGACGTCGTCGCCCGCGCTCTTGTCGTCCGCGGTGAGCCCGAACCAGTCAAGCAGCGTACGGACGGTGTCGGCCGCTCCTTCGGTCTGTTCGCCCACCAGCGTGCGCAGCACCGGAGCCGCCTGACGCAGCGCGCCCGCCACGGCAGGCCACGCCTCGCGCAGCGTGTCCGCCCGGCCCTTCCCCGCCCATTCCGCGGCCAGCGCGGCGATCCAGCCGTCCAGCGACATCCCGGGCTGCGGCGGTTCGTGCTCCACCACCCACGGCGTCAGCTTCACGCCGCGTGCCGCCGCCCGCCGCGCCTGGTGCAGCAGCGCACGGCATTCGTTGAGCTGCGCGGCCTGCTCCGGCGACGGTCCGAGCCGGAACCCGGCGTTGATCACCTGGATGCCGGTGCCGACGGCGTCGTCGAGCGCCGTGGTGCGGAACCCGATCAGCTCGTCGAGCGTGACGCGCCCGCCCGGCGGCTGGTCCGGTACACCGTCCCGCAGGCCGTCGGCGGCGACGGTCCGCAGCTGCGCGGACATCCCGGACGCCCACTGCGCCTTCAGACCGTCCACTTCGGACACCGCGTAGACCCGGCTCGCCGCGCGCACCAGTTCGCTCGCGTCCTCGGCCACCCGGCGCTCGCGGTAGGCGGCCATCAGCCTCGCGTCGACGAACGTGTCCGGATCGCCGCGCAGCCCCATCGCCGAAAGGGAGACGCGGGTGTCGCGGGTCCGCACGACGGCATCGTTGTGCCGGGTCAGATCCTCCAGATCGGTGCTGATGGTCTGGTTCAGCACGGTCGAAACCACCTTGCTGAGCGCGGTGCCGAGCAACGGCGGATTCGCCGCGTCCACCTCGACCACATCGGCCTCTCGCTCACCGGTCGGCACCACGTACAACAGCAGCCGCCGGACGTCGGCGTGCGACGGCCGTTCGAAGATCTCCCGCAGCGCGGGCCGCAGGGGCTTGTTGAGCAGCACTCCGCCGTCGGTGAGCCAGTGCGAGCGGGTGAGTTCGGTGTAGCGCGTCATGTCCGGGTGCAACCGATCGGTGCCGTCCTTGCCGATCGGCATCCTCGACAGCTCGAACGCGCCGGGGAACGACGCGCTCGACCGCGCGGCGAGCGCGAGCGGGCCGAGGACGTCGGGCGTCCACAAAGGACCGTCGAAGCGGAAGAGCATCCGGTGATCGGTGTCCCGCACCAGGTTTCCCAGCGCGTCGTCGAAGCGCGCCGTCTCGCCGTCGATCATGGTGCCGGTGAGCAGCACGGTGATGTCCGGCTCCTCGGCGGGCGGGGTGCCGCCGTGAGTGATGCTGTGCAGCGCGCGTTCCAGGTCACCGAGCAGGACCCGGTCGCCGTCGAGCAGCGAGCGCGGCAGCTTCTCGTTCGGATCGCGGATGAGGTTGTCCAGCGAGCCGGTGCTGATCCAGGTGTCCCGCAGCACCTCCGGGGTGGAGCCGAACGCCTCGGCCAGCCCCAGGCAGGCCGCGTTGATACCCCCGGCGCTCGTTCCGGTGAGGACGTCGATCGAAACCGTGACGTGCAGGAGATCGATCAACCTCCGGTACACGCTTTCCGTTTTCTCGTCCCGCGAGGCGTGCAGTACCTGCGACGTCTCGGAGGCGATGCCGCCCATCCAGACGGCGAGACTCGCGCCGCCCACCATTGTCATCGCGAGCCGGATTTCCTGGCGCCACGGTTCCGGGGTTTCCTTGCCCGTTGGGGAATCCGTTGGGGAATCCTTAAGGGAAACCGTTGTCGTGCCGTCCGTACGCTCCTCGCCGCGGTCTTCCCGCGCTCCCTCAGCCATACTCCAGAGGATAGGGCCGGGCGGCGGAAATCGTTCCCGGTTGTAACCGGGCGGAGCAATCAGTCCGCGAAATGCTCCAGCAACAGCACCTGCGCTTCACCGACCGCGAACCCGAGCACGGCGCCGGTCGCGATGAGGATCCATTCGTCCTGTTCGAACGCCGGGCGCAGCAGCCGCTCGAATTCCCGGGGGGACAGTTCCTTCATCTTCGAGACCAGGACGTTACGGATGTCCATCGCGTCGGTGGCGTAGTCCTCGATGTAGGCCATGGTCTCGGGCAGCCGCGCCATGATCTGCTCGGAGATCGACAGCTTCAGGTCCTGGTAGCGCTTCCCGCCGACGGCGAACAGCAGCAGCGGTTTCGCCAGTCCGCTGCGCCTGCCGAGTTCGACGTCGAGCTGCCGCTGGATGAGCGCGAGGACGCGATCGGACAGTGGTCCGCGCAGGATCGCCTCGATCACGTTGTGCGGGGTGATGATCTCCTTGGCGATCAGCTCCCCGTACGCCTCGGCGACCTCGGCGCGCCGTTTGAGGAACAACCCCTGCCACTGGATTCCGAAATATTTCTTCGGTTCGATCGGGTAGAAAATCATACGCAACGCGAGCCAGTCGGTGAACCAGCCGGTGAACAGGCCGAACAGCGGCATGATCAGCGGGAATTTGAACAGGATCCAGGCGGCCATCTGGATGACGCCGATGAATCCGCCGAAAACGAGCCCGGAACGCTGGATGAACTTGAACTCGTCCCGGCCTGCTTCCTGGAAGATCCGGTTCAGCAGCCGTTTGTCCTTGACGAGGCTGGTGACGACCATGCCCTTGAGGTCGAACACACTGTCCACATCGGACTTGATGAGGTCGAGCACGGCGGCGACCATGCGCGGCGACTCGGCCTGGACCCGCTGGATGACCAGCCGCTGCACACCGATCGGCAGCGATTCCCACAGCCCCGGCTGATAGTGCCCGGCCACCTCGCGGACGATGTCCTCGACCCCGGCCAGCAGCGGTTTTTCGATCTCCTTCGCGATCCGCTCGGCGTCCAGTCTGGACACGACCTCGGACGGCTTGATGAGCTGCTCGGTCATCGTGTCGCAGGCGATGCTCGCCATCCGCGCCGCGCGTTTCGGCACGATGCCCTGCCAGCCGAGGAACGGCTTGATCCCGATGAACTCGACCGGCTGGAACATCATCCGGATCGCGACGATCTTGGTGAAGTACCCGATCAGGGCGGCGACGATCGGAATGGAGACGTACAGCGCCCAGTGCCGCCCGAAGTCGTCGAGGATGCCATTGACGAACGCACCCATGGCCGGGCTCAGCCGAGGCTCGGGTCGCAGGCCTGCCAGAACCTCGCGCCGAGACGCGAGATATGCACGGTGCGCCGGATGAACTTCGCGCGTTTGACCAGTTGCTCGGCCTCCCGCACGGTCTCGTCGGTCAGCAGGATCTCGTACTGGGTCTCCAGCGAGGGCACCTCCTCGTCGAGGTCGACGAGGCCGAGCCCGATCAGCCGGGTCAGGTAGCCGGGCACCTGGTCGGTCAGGGACACCCCGGCCGTCTTGCCGACCGTCGACGCGTTGCGCAGCACCACCCGGCCGCTCCCGCCGAGACCGTTGCGCTCGACGACGTCGACCGCGGGGAACGGCGAGCCGTCGGAGAGCGCGGAGAGGATGCGGGCCTCGTCCGGGGTCAGCTGACGCAGGATGATCGCGTAGAGGTACTCACGGGCCCGCTCACGCCCGAAGCCGATGGAGTGATTCAGCAGCTCCGCCATCGCCGCGCGCAGCGGTTCGACGTGGTTGTCGCGTGCCGGCACCAGTGTCACGGTGGCCTCGACCGGCTCGCCGTCCAGCCGCGCGCGGTTCATCGCGGACGCGGCGGTCAGCGCGGCGTGGTACGGGTCGTCGACCTCGTCGAGGCGGCGGCGCAGCTCGGTCAGCAGCTGGCGTTCGACCGTGCGGATACCGCGCTCGGCCGTGTCCACGCCCGGCAGTTTCCTGGTGAGATCGAACCCGGTGCGCGCGGCCCAGCCCGCCAGCTGACCCGCCCGCCTGGCGAAGTTCGCGACGTCCTCCACCGTGCCGTTTTTCGTGCCACTGCCGTTGGCTCGCTCTGTGCTCACGGGCCCCACTCCCTCGCTGTTCGCGCTGATGCTACCTGCGGGTAGGCCGAATGGCGGCGTGATGGCGCCGCATCGTGATCCGGCGGACGGTGTTGGATGGCTCCCATGCGCGCGCCGTACTGGGGACCGCCGATCGCCGTCCTGCCCCTGCTCGCCCGCGAGGAACAAGCGCTCGTGGACGTGCTGACCGGGCTCGACGCCGAGCAGTGGGCGGCACCGACGGCGTGTCGTGACTGGACGGTCCACGACCTGGCCGCGCACATCCTCGGAGTCAAGCTCGGACGGCTTTCCCGTGATCGCGACGGCTACCGCGCGCTCGAACCGCGTGACTCACCCGAGGCGTGGGTGACGGCGTGCCGGCGGCTTTCGCCGGAGGTCCTGTTCGCGCTGATCGTGGACAGTACGGCGCAGATCGCCGACCACTGGGGCAGGCTCGACCTCGACGAGCCCGGCGAATCGCTGAGCTGGGCGGGTCCGGAACCGGCACCGAGGTGGCTCGACGCCGCCGCGGAGTACAGCGCGTTCTGGACCCATCAGCAGCAGATCCGCGAGGCGGCGGGCGTTCCGCTGCTCGACGCGCCGGAGTTCCGCGGCCCGGTGGTGGACACGTTCCTGCGCGCGCTGCCGTTCGCGCTGCGCGACGTCGAGGCGCGGACCGGCAGGCAGGTCGCCTACACGGTGACCGGCGCGAGCGGGGGCCGCTGGACCGCCCGGCGGGAAGCCGACGGCTGGACACTCGACCGCGCGGCGCCGACGTCCCGCTCCCCACTGGCCTCGGTCACCACCGACGCCGACACCTTCTGGCGGCTGTCCACGGGCATGCTCCGGCCAGCTGACGCCGAGGTCACCGCCAAGGGTGACGAAAACGTTTGCGCCGCGATGCTCGGACTCCGATTCCCCGAGGTCGGCTCGCGTCCCTGAACAGTCGGCCGGCGTACCCGGACAGTCGGTTGACCAACCGACCCTCCCGGTACGCGAACCGACCCTCTGGGTACGCGAGTTCGCCGGTTCTAACGCCGTCGGCGGGCCTGTTTCCGCAGCTGGAGGATCCGCGCGCCGCCGATCAGCGCGACCAGCGCGGCGCCGGCGAGCACGGAAAACAGCATCGCCACCGCGAGCGGCATGCTGCCCGAGGCGCCGAAGAAGTGCACGGTCGCCGAGTCGAGGTTCTGCAGGATGAAGATCAGCAGCAGCGCGAGCACGATCAACGCGACGATCACCGCCACCCAGGTACCACTGATCCGGGTGGGTTTGAGCTTCCCCGACTTCCCCGGCCGCTTCCCGGGGCGCGTGGTCCCGGCGGGCCGTGCCGGGGTCTCGGCGGCGGGTTCGAGGGCGGCGGGCGGCTCCACATCCCGGAGCCGCCCGCCGGGGGTCTCGGACGGGCTGGTGCGGGCGGGGTCGTCACCTCCGCCACGGGCGTGAGTCATATCCCTCAGTGTCCGCCGACCTGCGGGAGTTCGCCGACTGGTATGCCCCTAACGGGTGTATTTATCGACATCCCGGAGGACTCGGAGGGTGTTGCGTCCGGCGAGCTTCGCGCAGTCCTCCTCACTCCAGCCGCGCTCGAGCAACGCGGCGAACAGCACCGGGTACTTGGACACGTCTTCCAGGCCCTGTGGCAGTTCCGCGACACCGTCGTAGTCGCCACCGAGGCCGATGTGGTCGATCCCGGCCACCTCGCGGGCGTGCTCGACGTGCGCGACGACGTCTTCGACGGTCGCCTTCGGCTTCGGCGGCCCGTCCCAGCTCGCGGCGAACTTCCCCCGCTGGGCGAGGTCACGATGGTCCTGGCCCGCCTCGGCCATCGCGGCCTTGAGCTGGTGGTCCCATTCCGTCACGGCGGGCGAGATGAACCCGGGCACGAACGTCACCATCGCGACGCCGCCGTTGCCGGGGAGCCGCTCGAGGACGTCGTCCGGAATGTTGCGCGGGTGGTCGTTGACCGCGATGCACGAGGAGTGGCTGAAGATCACCGGCGCGGCGCTGACGTCGAGGGCGGCCCGCATCGTGCTGGGCGCGACGTGCGAGAGGTCCACGAGCATGCCGATGCGGTTCATCTCGCGGACGACGTCGCGGCCGAACTCGGACAGGCCGTCGTGCACCGGCTCGTCCGTGCCGGAGTCGGCCCACGACGTGTTGTAGTTGTGCGTCAGCGTCATGTAGCGGACGCCGAGACGGCGCAGGATCCGAAGCACGCCAAGGGATTCCGCGATGCTGTGCCCGCCCTCGGCGCCGAGCAGCGAGGCGATCTTGCCGTCGGCGAACGCGGCCTCCGCCTCGTCCGCGGTGGTGACCAGCGCGAGGTGTTCGGGATAGCGCTCGGCGAGCTGGTGGACGACCTCGATCTGCTCCAGCACGGCGGTGACGGCGCTGTGGCCTTCGAACGAGCACGGCACGTAGACCGACCAGAACTGCAGGCCGAGCTTGCCCTCGCGGAGCTTCACCAGGTCCGTGTGCAGCGCGGGCTGCCGGATGGTGAGGTCGAGACCGTGGGCGGCGTCGGCCGGATCGGGCCCGGCCAGATCACGCAGCTCCCACGGGAGGTCGTTGTGGCCGTCGGCCAGGATGGTGGATTCCAGCAGCGCCGACGCGCGCTCGAGGTCCCGAGAAGTCATTCCCCGATCGTATGGGGCACGCCGCGCGGCGAACGCGCGAGCAAAGCGGGAACAAAGTCTCTTGCCCGCGAGAGAACTGGGTTAAGGTGAACCCGTGACACCCGATCCGCACACCGACGACGACGAGATCGTCAGCTGGTGGGGCCTGGTGATCGAGGGGTATCTCGCCACACAGGACGTCCTGATGGGCGAGATCTCCGAGCGCTTCGGCCTCGCGCCCGCGTCCTTCGACATCCTGCTGCGGCTGCTGCGCTCGCCGGAGCACCGGATGCCGATGACCCGGCTCGCCACCGAGGCCGCACTGTCCAGCGGCGGTTTCACGAAGGTCGCCGACCGGATGGCCGCCGCGGACCTCATCCGCCGCGTGCCCAGCCCCGACGACCGTCGCGTCACCTTCGCCGCGCTCACCGACAACGGCCTCGACATCGCGCGGCGCGCGCGGACGGCGGCCGCCGGGATCCTCCGCCGCATCGTGCTGGAACCCCTCGGCGACGACGCCGCCACGCTGGCCTCGGCCATGCGCACCCTGCGCTCGGTCAACGGCGCGGGCTGAAGGGGACTTTTCTCGCATGCCACGCGAGGAAAGTCCCCTTCAGCTACTCGCGACCGCGCTCGTCGGGACCCGGTTCAGCCTCGACGCGGCCCAGGTGACGAAGGCCCACAGCGCCAGCGAGGCCGCGGTGTCGGTGAAGATCGTCGCGAACCAGAACGCCGGGATCTGCGGCACGCCGACCAGGAAGTGCCCCGCGCTGGCCAGCCCCGACAGCGAATAGACCATCAGGAACCCCAGCGCGCGCCAGTAACGTCCGCGCAGGTAATCGCGGTAGCCGAGCACACCGAACACGGTGAACACCACGTAGGCGAGGACGACCAGGATCTGCGTCACGAAGACGCTGATCCCCGGGACCTGCGGATAGTCCGCCGCCCTGATCACGTTGTGCGCGTAGTGGAGTGTCGTGCTCAGCACCGTGAATCCCAGGATGACCCGCAGCGGGGTCAAACCCTTCTCCCGCAGTTCGTCCATGGCCACCCCCTTGCGACTTGATAGATCGCTCTAGCGAGAGAAGGGTAAGCCCTCTCCGACCCGGTTGTCGAGCGGGACGGCTCAGACCAGGTCGATCCGGTGCTGGACGATCGGGTAGCCGGCCTTCGCGAAGTTCGCGGCCATCGGCACATTGGTGACATCGGTGGCCGCGACGACGCGATCGGCGCCGTGCCCGACGAGTTCGTGCGTGACCTCGACCAGCAGGTCGTAGGCATAGCCGTGGCCGCGCTGCTCCGGGACGACGGCGATGTAGCCGACCACCGGATTGCTGGGGTTACGACACGGAATGGCCAGCCCGACGAGTTCGCCGTCCGGCGTGCAGGCGACGCGCCACCAGTCACGCGGGCTCGGCATCCAGCGCAGGAGGTCGAGGTCCTCCCGCGCCGCACCGTCCACACCGGACTCTTCGATCGCGCGCCTGGCATGCGCGTCGAGGGTGTTTTCGTTCACCCGCCGGAAGATTCCGAGGATCACCTCGTCGTCCGGCTCCGGCCGGAACTCCAGGCGCCCCGGCCGCGGCGGCAGGCCGCATTCCGGCGTCCAGCAATAGCGATAACGCTCGACCAGCACCGACATCCCCGCCGCCTCGGCCGCCTCGACCCGCGTGTTCACCGCCGCCGCGACGTCCGGATCTTCCCGCCAGCCCGGCGGTGCGTGCAGGGAGTACTCGGCGCGCAGCGGCGAATCCCGCAGCAAGGCGACACCGGCGTCGAAATCGGTGAAGTCGAACCAGTCCAGCGCGATCGGGACGTCGTCCTCCGGCGCGGCCCACCAGGCGGCGCGGGCGACGACGACGCCGTCGCGCAACGCCACCCAGGTCCACTCCGGACGGTAGCCGCCGGTCATTTCCAGCTGTGCCTGCCCCAGTACGGCACGGCCGACGAGGCCACGATCGGGCAGCGAGTCGAACAGGGCTTCCTCACCCGCGACGAGCGGGCGGATGACCAGATCGGTCATGGGATTCCTTCCGGGAAGTACGCGATGCGCTCCCGGTTCAGTTCCCCGGCACCCTCGGCACGAGACGGGAGCGCGTGATCGTTGCGATGATCATCGGTCCCACCTCCTTCTCCTGGTCAAGGGTGCCGGGGCACTGTATTCCGGCGCTTCCCCGGAGATCAACCGGTTTTCGCGAGCCGCACGGTGGTGGTCAGCCGCGGGTTGGCGTAGGAGTGCGCGGCCTCGACGGCGTACTCGCCGGGCACGTGCCGCCAACTATCGTCCCAGATCGACACCGACCGCGACTCGATACGCACGGCCGCTTCGACCTCTTCACCCGGCCCTGCTTCGACATTCGCGAATCCGGCCAGCCAGCGCGCGGGACGGCCACCGTCGATGTCCACGGGCGTCAAGTAGATCTGCACGACCTCCCGGCCGGTCCGCGTCCCGGTGTTGCGGAGCCGGACCCGCACGTCCGCGCCGCCGTCGCCGTCCGGTTCGACCGACAGCGCCGTGTATTCCCAGCCGGTGTAGCCGAGGCCGTGCCCGAACCAGTACGCCGGCGCGACGTCCGCCCGTTCCCAGGCGCGGTAGCCGATGAACACACCTTCCTCGTAGTGCAGTACGCCGTCCTTCGGCTCGACGTTCCACACTGGACAGTCCGCGAGCCGTTCCGGCCAGGTAGTCGGCAGCCTGCCGCCCGGCTCGTGCGCGCCGAACAGGACGTCCGCGAGCGCGGCGCCGCCGGCCTGTCCGGGGAACCAGACGAGCAGCACCGCCGCGACGTCGTTCCGCCACGGCATTTCGACCGGTGCCCCGGCGTTCACCACGACGACCGTGCGCGGGTTGACAGCGGCGACCCTGGTGACGAGTTCGTCCTGCTTTCCCGGCAGCGCCAGCGTTTTCCGGTCGAAGCCCTCGCTCTCGACGTCGGCGGTGGTACCGACGACCACCACCGCGACCTCCGCGTCGGCCGCGAGCGCGACGGCCGCCTCCAGCGCGGCTCCGGGATCGGCGATCGGGCCGGAATGCCCGAGCTCGAAGGAAATCCAGGCGATCCCGCCGGCCATCGCCGGGGGAACGCGGTAGACGAGCCGGATGTCGACGCGCTCACCCGCGGTCAGTTCCGTGGTGTACCGCTGTTCCTCGACATGGGTGACCGCGGTGACGACGTCGGCGCCTTCGCGGACGGTGGCCCCGTCGAACAACGTTTTCCCGGCCACGGTCAGGGTGAACAGGCCCGCACCGGTGATGCCGAAGATGTGCTCACCGGATGCCTCCGGTGTGAGCGTTCCGGCGATCTCGACCGAGCCGAGCGCGTCGATGGTCAGCTCGCCCGGCAGTTCGCCGATCCAGCGAATCCGCCCTTCCGGCAAGGGAAAAGTGGCGAGTTCGCGGCCTTCGCCGTCGCGGGCGATCGCCGTCAGCGCGAAGCCGTCCGATGCCGTCGGCAACGTCGTCCGCGGGTCGGCACCGAGCGAGTAGCGCAGGTCGACGCCGTCCGGCAGCGCCGTGCGGAGACCGTCGAGCGGCGAGACGACGTCGGCGGGAAAGACCGTGGCACTGCCACCACCGAGGATCTTCGGGTCGTCGGCGAGTGCGCCGAGCACCGCGATACTGCGCGGCTTGTCCAACGGGAGGACGTCGTTCTCGTTGCGCAGCAATACGAACGAGCGACGCGCGACCTCCCGAGCTAATTCCGCACCGTCTACTTCGGACACTAATGGTGCCGTTGTTCCCTTGAGCGCGCCGACCCGATGAGCGAGCAGCAAAACGCGGCGCACCATGTCGTCGATGGTCTGCTCGTCGACGTCACCTGCCCGCACCGCCTCGGCGAGACGCGCGCCGAACACGGTCTTCGGCCCCGGCATCGCGACGTCGAGACCACCCTTCGCGGCGTTCACGGTGTGCCGGGCGGCCAGCCAGTCCGACACGACGAAACCGTCGAATCCCCATTCACCGCGCAGCACGTCGTTGAGCAACCGGCCGTGCTCGGTCATCGTCGATCCGTTGACCCCGTTGTAGGCGGCCATGATCCCCCACGGCCGCGCTTTGTCCACAATGTACTCGAACGGCGCGAGGTAGAGTTCACGCAGCGTTTTTTCCGCCACGTCCACCTCGGCGGTGAACCGCTCGGTCTCGAAGTCGTTGGCCACGAAGTGTTTCACCGTCGTCCCGACGCCACCCGCCTGCACCCCCGCGACGTACCCGGCGCCGATGTGCCCGGTCAGCAGCGGATCCTCGGAGTAGCACTCGAAATGCCGCCCGCCCAACGGCGATCGATGCAGGTTGACCGTCGGTGCCAGGAGCACGTCGACGCCCTTGCGGCGGGCTTCCTGCGCCAGCACACCGCCGACGCGTTCGGCCAGCTCGGGATCCCACGTCGCCGCGAGCGCCGTCGGACTGGGCAGTGTGAGCGACGGATCGTCCGGCGTCCAGCGCACGCCGCGCACCCCGACCGGCCCGTCGGACATCACGATCGACGCCAGCCCGATCTCCGGAAGCGGGGGCAGCGTCCAGACGTCCTGCCCGGCGAGCAGCCGCGTTTTCGCGTCCAGATCGAGCTTCCCGAGCATCGCGTCGACGTCGAACGTCATGGATTTCCTTTCCTAGCGGACGGTTTTGATCCTGGTCACGAGCACCGCGCCGAGCAGCACGGCCACGGCCGCGACGAGGTAGAGCGCGGTGTAGTTCCTTCCGCCGCCGACCGCGAGCAGGAACGGCACCAGCGCCGGGCCGAACGACTGCGGCAGCGCGTTGGCCATGTTGATCACCCCGAGGTCCTTGCCGCTTTCGTCCTTTCCCGGCAGCACCTGCGACACCAGCGCGAGATCGACCGCGTAGAACATGCCGGTCCCGAGCCCACCGACCACCTGTGCCACGAATACCACCGGCAGGCTGTGCGCGCTCGCCATGATCACCCCGGAGAGTGTCATCACCAGTGCGGCGCCGATGACGAACGGTTTGCGCCTGCCGGTGCGGTCGGACAGCCTGCCACCCAGGATCGCGGTCACCGCGCCGACGCCGGCCGCGGTCATGGCGAGCAGGCCGACGGTGGCCGCCACATGTTCTTCCGGAACGCCGATCCGGTCGCTCGCGAAGAAGGCGAGATAGGACACCGGAGCGAACGCGCCGAGCACCACGAGGAACCGGGTCAGCCATGCCCAGCCGAAATCGGGATGGCGCACGGGGTTCACCCAGAAACTGCCGAGGAATTCGCGCACGGAGAACCTCGGGAGCCCTGGCGCGGCAGGGCGATCCGGCAACGTCACCGCGAAAAGGCCGACCAGCACCAAGCCGATCAGAGTGGGCACGAGCAGTTGCGTGATCGCGTGGGAGAACGCGGCGGCGACACCGGCGCCGAGCAGCACCGCGGCGAGTTGACTGAAGCCCATCGCACCGGAGACACGGCCGCGTTCCGCGGACGGCACGAGGTCCGGGATCGTCGCGGTGAGGGCCGCGAGTGCGGCGTTGAACGAGACCTGCGCGAGGCACCACCCGAGGAGGATCGCCGGCACCGACGGCACGAGCGCGACGATCACCAGCCCGGCCGCGCCGCCGATGACGCCGCCCGCGAGCCACGGTCTCCGACGCCCCGCCCGCAGCCTGGTTCGGTCGGAAAGCCTGCCACACAACGGATTCGCGACGAGCGCGAGCAACGCGCCGACCGCGGCGACCAGGCCGAGCGACGCTTCCTTGCGCTCCGGAGCGACCTCGCCGATACGGATGGCGAGAGTGATCAGCGCCGGCGTGAGGAGCGCGGTGAACAGCCCGAGGTTGGCGAGGCCGAGCTTGACGGCGAAGGCGCGCGGCTGCCGGATCCATCCGGCCGCCGGAGTCGATTCGGGCATGGACGCCTCCTCGTCGTCGAGGCCTGGTTCCACCAGCCTTACCGGGAGCCCTGGTGATCGGTAGGTGTCGTTACTTATTTGTGATTGTCAGTACCGTCCCGTAGGCTTCGAATCATGAGCCGCGCCAGGGGCACCGATCGCCGCGAGAGCATCATCCGAGCCGCGTTCGAGGTCATCGCCGAACGCGGCTATCGCGGCACGTCGCTGGCGGCCGTCGCCGAACGGGTCGGGCTCACCCAGCAGGGCCTGATGCACTACTTCCCCACGAAGGAGGATCTGCTCACCGCGGTGCTCGAGACCAGGGACGAATGGGACCTGCTCAACTTCGGCCAGTCCGCCACCCCGCCCGCGATGACCGCCACCCAGCTCGCCGACCTCGTCGACTACAACGCGACCCGTCCGGGGATCGTGCAGACCTACACCGTGCTGTCCGCGGACAGCGTCACCGAAGGGCACCCGGCGCGGCAGTACTTCCACGACCGGTACCGGCGGGTACGCGCCGGGATGACCCGGCTGCTGGAACGCAACCGCGAACTCCTGCCGCCGGGATGCACCCCGGAACAGCTCGCGCCGATCGCGATCGCGGTACTGGACGGGCTACAGCTGCAGTGGCTGCTCGACCCGGACGAGGTCGACATGCCGCAGAGTTTCCGCGACTTCCTGACCCTGCTGGGCACGAAGCCCTGACACAGTGCACTGTCAGGCTTCCCGGAGTACGTCGCGCAGCTGACGCAACGTTCGTAATGTCGTCTCCAGGTCGTCCCGCGGAACCCGCGCGGCGACCCCGTCAGCCCAGGAAACCTGCGCCTTCCCGAGCTGCCGCAGCGCCGCCCACGCCCGGTCGGTGAGCCGCAACAGCGGCGCCCTGGCATCGCCGGGATTCTCCGAGCGTTCGAGCATTCCGTTGCGCAGCAAGCGATTCACCGTCTCCTGGACGCTCTGCCGACGCAGTCCCCTTCGCCGCGCGAGTTCGGCGGCGGTCGACGGGCCGTGTTCGAGGAAGCCGAGCACCTGCCACTGCGCGGCCGTCAGCCCGACCGGCGCGGTCAGCGCGTCACCCGCGGCGAGCAGTTCGCCGTTCACCAGGAAAACCTCGTTGATCACTTCGGTGAACGTCTGCGCGCGTGCGGTGCGTCGGGGCATGGTGCTAGTCTCCCATATTGACAGGTACCTGTCGAAAGGAGACGGTATGCCCAGCATCGGCACCGCGCACCACGCGCTCACGACACTCGTCGGGAAATGGTCCGGCACCGAGGAAATCGCCGCTTCGCCATGGGCGCCCGCGACGAGTGCGACCGCGCGGTGCGAGTACCGGTCCGCACTCGGCGGGTTCGCCGTCATCCAGGACTACCGGCAGGTTCGCGCCGATGGCGGGCCGGAGTTCTTGGCGCACAACGTGTTCACCGCGGACCCGGAAACCGGCGAAACCCTGTGGTACGGCTTCGACAGCTACGGCTTCCCGCCCGAGGCCCCGGCCCGCGGCGGCTGGGACGGCGGAACCCTGGTGCTGGAAAAGAAAACCCCGCGCGGCACCGCCGTGCACCGGCTGACCCCGGACGGCGGCGTCCTCCGGCACGACATCGACGTCCGAATGGGTGAAGCGGAAACTTTCAGCCCCTTCTTGCGTGCCCGATACACGCGCGACGCCGAAATTGTCGGACCCCCGGAGTAGAGATGAAGGCGTGCGCAGAACCGCCGAAACCCCGAGCGGCTCCGCCCCGCTGATCGGGGTGGAGCACGTCAAGATGCCCGAGTGGGCCCGCGTCGACGAACGCGTGGCCGCCGCCGGGTTCGGCCAGGCCGTGCGCGCGCTGCCCACCGCGATCGCGGTCGTGTTGCGCCTGGCCTGGCGTACCGCCCCGCGGCTGACGGTACTGGCCGCGGTCGTGCACGTGGTGTCCGGCTGCGTGACCGCGTTCGGCCTGCTCGCCACGGCCAACGTGTTCACCGCGTTGCTGACGCAGGGCCCGACCCCGGAGCGCGTCCTGCATTCCCTGCCCGCGCTGGCGGTGGTCACCGCCTCCTACGCGGCACGAGCCCTGCTGGACGCGGCCGTCGCCGCCGTCGAGGGGGCGTTACGCCCGCGTATCACCACCGCCGCGGACCACGCGGTGACGGCGTCCGTGGTCCGCGTCGGGCTGCTCGCCTTCGAGGACGCCGATTTCCGGGAGCTGGCCAAACAGGGCGCCCGGCACGGGGTCCGCGCGATCGAGACGAGCCTGCGCAGGCTCGCGGATCTGACGTCCTCGCTCATTTCCCTGCTCGCCGCGATGATCACCGCGGCGCTGCTGAACCCGTGGCTCGCCCCGGTGCTGCTGCTGGCCGCGGCCGCCGACGGCTGGGCGTCGGCACGCGTGGCCAAGCTGAACTACCGGCATTTCCTCGACACCGTGGGCAGGCACATCCGCAAGTCGATCGTCGAGGAGGTGGCGACCTGGCGCACCATGGCGCTGGAGCGGCACGCGCTCACCCTGCAGGAGCCGCTTTTGGCGGAGTACCAACGGATTTCGGTGAGTCTGATGCGGGAGGAGGTGGCACTGGCGCATCGCAGCAATCTGATCCGCACCACCGGACGGGCCGCCGCGGGAATCGGCACCGCGGTCGCCTACCTCGTCCTCGGCTGGCTGCTCTACGCAGGCGGGATGCAGCTCGCGCTGGCGGGCACCGCGGTGCTGGCGATGCGCACCGCGTCGAACGCGTTGTCCAACACCATCCGCGCGGTCAACTCACTGTACGAGGACTCGTTCTACATCGCCTTCTACCACGAGTTGATGGCCGAATCCGCCAAGCGCAGACCGGCACCGTCCACGCTGCGCGCCCCCGCCGATCCGGCCGAGATCCGGCTGGCCGGTGTCTCGTTCACCTACCCCGGCCAGGAAGACCCCGCCCTACGGGACATCTCGCTGACCCTGCGGCGCGGCGAGGTGGTCGCCCTGGTCGGCGAGAACGGGTCCGGCAAGACGACGCTGGGCAAACTGCTCACCGGTCTGTATCCCCCGTCGGAGGGCACGGTGCACTGGGACGACGTCGATCTCGCGCGGGCGGATCCGGCGTCGGTGCACGAGAACATCGCGGTCATCGCGCAGGAGCCCGCGGAATGGCCGATGACCGCGGAGAACAACGTCACGGTCGGCAGGCTCGGCAGGGTCGATCCGGGCCGGGTGGCGTGGCAGGAGGCCATCACCTCCTCCGGCGCCGACGAGGTGATCGCCTCCTTGCCGCATCAGGAGAAAACCGTGCTGTCGAAGAAGTTCGACGACGGCCGGGATCTCTCCGGCGGGCAGTGGCAGCGGATGGGCATCGCCCGCGGCATCTACCGGGACGCGTCCGTGCTCGTCGCCGACGAACCCACGGCCGCGCTGGACGCCCGTGCCGAAGCACGGGTCTTCGCCGGGCTCCAGCGCGCCAGTGCCGCCGGGGGCGGCAAACGCACCACCGTCCTGGTCACGCACCGGCTGGCGAACATCCGCTCCGCCGACCGGATCCTGGTTCTGGAAAAGGGCAGGCTCGTCGAGCAGGGCACCCACGATCAACTCGTCGCGGCGGGAGGTCTCTACCACGAACTCTACGAAATCCAGGCCCGCGCGTACCGGGGTGAAGCAGCGTGACACCGGTCAGCAGGCCCTCACCCCGGCCGCCGCCGTCAGCGAGCCGTCGGGCCGAGGTCCGGTCCGGGGCGGGGGTGCCGGTCGAAACGGTGCAGCAGAGCGGCGAATCCCACCGTGATGGCCACTGGCGCGCTGTAGGTGATGATGGACAGAATCGGGTTGCCGAAGATCAGGTAGGCATCGGAGTCCAGGATCACCCGGCTGGTGACCGGTACCGCGATGAGCGGCGTGAGGACTATCGCCGCCGCGCGACGGCCGCTTCGCGTCCCCGGACGGCAGGCGGCCAGGACACCGATCACCAGCACCACCATCCGCACCAGCTCGGCGAGGGGGAGGTGGGTGCCCAGCCGGGTCGCCGTGAGCAGAAACAGGACGGCAGCCGTGCCGGCGAGAATGATCATTCGTGACAGGCCCAGCAGGTCCCGGCCACGGCGAGGCCCGGGTGACACGGTCACCGCGACCGCGGCGAACACACTGAGCAGCACCCAGCCCGCTGCCAGCTCCGCCGGCCAGTGCAGGCCAAGGTCGACAACGACGACCATGATCAAGGCGGCGGTGGCCAACCAGGCGAGAACCACCGAGGCCCGGCGCATGCCGAACAAGCCGAGCACAAGTGCTGCCGGCCAGGCCGAGAAGACCAGTACGTCGGCGAGCGCTCCGAGCCAAAGCCGCTGCACCCACACGTCCGCTCGGGCCAAACCCACGATCTCGCGCAGTGACCAGGAAGCCCCGAGCATCAGCAGCACCGGCGCCACCAGGCTCACCATCGCCAGGGTGTCTCGCCGGTCCCGCCCCCGGTGTCCACTCAGGGCGTGCTGCCAGCGCACTTGGACGGCGCCCCACACCAGGTCCACGGTCTCCGCCCTCCCCGGACGGCTCCGGCCGGCGGCGCCGTCGAGCAGCACGCCCAGCATTTCCTCACCATGGGCGGCTCGGTGCGCACGCGGATACAGGGCCAGCAAACGTCGGTAGCGCCGCTCCAGCGCGGTACGTCCCCCATCGCGCTCGTTCACGCCAGCCCTCCCGCGCCACGCAGCCGAAGCCGCTGTTCGGCGGCGCTGGTGTGTTTCTGCCTCCGCCGCACCTCGGCCGCCAGCCGGGCGGCCCCCGTTTCGGTCAGGCGGTAGTAGCGGCGCAGCCTGCTCTCCACCACTTCCTCACGATCGACCTCGACCCAGCCCTCCGCGGAGAGCCGATCCAGCGCGGCGTACAAGGTTCCGGCCCGCAGTGTGACCTGTCCGTCTGAGATCGCCGCGACATCACGCAACACGCCATAACCATGTTGCGCCTGGGCGGCAAGCGCGGTGAGCACCAGGAAGGTCGGCTCCCGCAAAGCACCGTCAGTCATGTCAGGAGCATATACCGATAGACTGAATATGGCGACCAGGGAGGCCCCTGCCGCCACGGCAGTGTTCAAACACAGCGTCAGCCGACGAGCGTCACCGAGATGAGCCTGGATCCATCGGTCGGGCATGCGCGCGCAGGGCCTCTTTGCACGCAACGAGACACAAAAAGGCCATCAGCGTTGGAGATCGCGACCACGGTTCAGGTTCTCTGCATCAGCAACCATAGCGGTCCCTTTCACCCCACGAGTCGCATTCTCGGCAGCGTCCACAATGCCGTGAAGGAACAAAACAGGGGGAGTGCGCGCGGAAAATAGAAAAAAAACACGCAAAAAACAAAAAAAAAAAACAGGCATAACAAAAAAAAAACTACAC
>NZ_JBHYIQ010000036.1:46547-47077 GCF_042739895.1 Amycolatopsis sp. NPDC059021 | reverse complement strand
CGCACCACTACCCCCCCGCCGCCCTTTCCCCGCCCGCCCCACACCCGCGTCACCGACCCACTCCCGGCGTTACCCCCGGGTCACCGACAACAACACGGCCCGATAATCCACAAAGGACAAACGGGAGAGTCCAGAATGAGCGTCCCCAACGACGCGTTCGGAGCAAGGGCCCCGGCGGGCGGGGAGCGTGAACGGCGTGCCCCTGGCTCCACCGCCCGGATAGCTCGAATGGGCGGCGTTCCGAGCTGTCGGATATGTCCTTTGTGGATAGTTATGCCGCGAAGGTTCCTCCGGCGGGCGTTGAGTGCCGCGAAGGCTCCCTGGTGGCATTCGGCGAGGCAGGGATGCGCCTCCGTGGGGTACGTGGCGCCCACGGGACTGTCCGTGACGACGGAGCCTTCGCGTGGCTGCGTGGGTCTGCCGCGAACGCTCCGTTCGAGACGAAAAAACTCCCCCACGGACGGCAGCCGCCCAGGGACCGTTCACCCCAGGGCGGCCTGGCCCAAGTCGGAACCACCCGGTGCGGTCCG
>NZ_JBHYIQ010000036.1:7449-46537 GCF_042739895.1 Amycolatopsis sp. NPDC059021 | reverse complement strand
CCTCGGGTGTTGACGTTGACGTCGTCGAGGGTGGGGGTGGGGTGGTTTCGCCGGCCAAGGACCATTGCTACATCACAAACGACCCCAACGTTGTTTTCGCGACAAGGGACGTGACACCCAGGGCTGCCGTGCCCATGTCCTGAACGACGCGTTCGAGACGTTCACCGTCGCCAACGGAGCGTTCAGGACACCGCGGTGGATCCAGATCGCACCGGTAGCCATGCTCCGCGCTTCGCGATGACGGTTCCCTTCACACCATGTTAGTCCTTTATAGACACTGAGGGACTGAAGGGAACTTTCAGTGCGCTCAGCGCTGTGAAGGCGCCCTTCACAGCGCTCGGCAGGGTGCGTCGGGGGCACCCAAGGCGTCCCTCGGAGCGGCGGCGTCAGCCCGCGAGGGTCACCGAGCCGAGGTGTGAGAAGTGCGCCGCCACCCGGGAACCGGGGCGCACCTCGACCGCGTCGGTCATCCCGCCGGTCAGCACCAGCCAGCCCGCCTCCAGCGCCAGGCCACGTTCGCCGAGGGCGTTGGCCGCCAGCGCCAGTGCCTGCGCGGGATGCCCCTGGACGGCGGCTCCGGTGGCGGTGTCGACGATCTGGCCGTCGACCTCCACCAGGGCTGCCTCCAGCGATAGATCCACTGTGGACGGATCGAGGCCGACGGGTCCGAGGCCGAAGTAGGCCGAGGAGGCGTTGTCCGCCACCACGTCCGGCAGTTGGAAGCGGAAGTCGCGGTAGCGGCTGTCGATGATCTCGATGCCGCCGTACACCGTGGACACGGCGTCCAGCGCGCTCGCGGCCGTCACCCCCGGGCCGGCCAGTCGCTTGCCCAGCACGAAGACGAGTTCCGGTTCGGCGCGGGGATGGATCAGCTTGGCCCGCGGCACCGGCTCGCCCGCCGGGAGCACCATCGCGTCGGTGAGCCAGCCCAGCAACGGCGAATCGATGCCCATCCGCTGTTGTTTGGCCCGCGACGTCAGCCCGAGCTTGACGCCGATCAGCGCCTCCCCTCTGGCACGCCGCAGGCGCAAGGACTCGTCCTGGACGGCGTAAGCCGTGCTCAGGTCGAACTCCGGCCAGGTGTCGGTCAGCGGCTCCCGGTCGGCGACCGCGTCGGCCGCCGCCAGCAGGAGTTCCGCGGCGGTGCTCACTCCGAGACTCATCAGGCTTCTTCCTCCTCGGAGAAGACAGCGGTGACACTGCCCAGCCCCGCGATCGTCGCGACCACCGTGCCTCCGGGACGGACCGGGATGGCTCGCGTCATCGAGCCCGGCAGCACGACGTGGCCGGGTTCGAGCGTCACCCCGAGCGGGCCCACCGTGTTGGCGAGCCACACCAGCGCGTTGATCGGGGAACCCAGCACGGCACCTCCGGCGCCGGTGGCCGCGAGTTCGCCGTCCGCGTGCAGGACGCATCCGGCGAGCCGCAGGTCGACGTCGCCGAGCGCGGTCGGCCTGCTGCCCAGGACCACCCCGCCGGACGAGGCGTTGTCGGAGATCGTGTCCACCAGCGAGATCTGCCAGTCCCGGATCCGCGAATCGACGATCTCCAGCGCCGGCAGCACGAAATCGACCGCACGCACGGCGTCGGCGACGGTGACGCCGGGTCCGCGCAGCGCGGAGCCGAGCACGAACGCGACCTCGGGCTCGACCTTCGGCTGCAGGAAGCGCCCGATCGGGATCGGCTGGTGCTCCAGGTGGAACATCGTGCCGGTGAGGTGACCGTAGTCGGGCTGGTCGACGCCCATCTGACGCTGCATGGCGGCCGAGGCGAGGCCGACCTTGTGCCCGCGCACGACGTCGCCGCGTTCGACCCAGTGCCGCACCACCCGCTGCTGGATCCGGTAGGCGTCCTCCACGGTCGCCTCGGGGTAGCTCGTCACGAGCGGTTCGATCGGCTTCCGCGTCTCGTAGGCGCTCAGCAGGCTGGTGGCGGCTTCTTGCAGCGCATGTGCGTCCATGGGGTCCTTCCGACACGCGAACTCTGCCGCGCGGGAGGAGACCAGACAAGACCCTCGTTCCACTGAGCAGAACAAAAACCTCTCGCGAGACAATCTCTTGTGCGCGAGACATTATCGGCGTACCGTCGTCCGTACCGAGAGAAAGGACGTGGTCACCGTGGCACTGCCCGAAGCCGAGGTCGCGAAGCTCGCCGAAGTCCGGGACGACCTCCGCGAACGTCATCTCCACCCGGCGGCGGAACGGCCCGCCACCATCGGGCGCGGCATCCACCACACCGCGCTGATCTCCAGCGACGTCGAGCGGACGATCACCTTCTATCAGGACGTCCTGGGCTTTCCGCTGACCGAGCTGTTCGAGAACCGCGACTACCCCGGGTCCAGCCACTTCTTCTTCGACGTCGGGAACGGGAACGCGGTCGCGTTCTTCGACCTGCCCGGCCTCGACCTCGGCCCGTACGCCGAGGTGCTCGGCGGCCTGCACCACCTCGCGCTGTCCGTGACGCCCGAACACTGGGAAGCCGCACGCAAGCGGCTCGACGAGGCCGGAGTCGCCTACCAGGTGGAGAGCGAGAACTCGATCTACCTGCCCGACCCCGACGGCGTCCGGCTCGAACTCATCTCCGACCCGCTCGGCGAGATGTACGGCGAAAAAATCGGCTGAACTGTGGTTTCGGGCCCCCGCGGCGCCTAGCCTTTCCGCCAACCGACGTGGGGGGGTCCGATGTCCGAGTGGTCGCAGTCCCTGGCGAAGGCACGGCTCGATCGCCGCGAGCAGCTCGACGAGCTCGTCGCGCGTAGCCGGTTCGAGGTGCGCCTGCATCTCAACGAGCCGGTGCCGAACGGCAGTTATGACGAACTCGCCGACATCTTCGCGATCGGGCACGCGGAATGCGCGGCACTGCTGGCGCATCGACGCGTCCTGCCACGCTGGGAACGCGCGCTGCTGGCCCGCTACACCCGCCGCGTCCACGGCAAGGCGATCACCCGCAGCGTCGGTGCCGTTCCCGCGGAAGCCCGATCCGGCGCGGCGAGGGCGTTCGGGGCGGAGATCGCGGCGTTGACCCCGGCCTCCGGGGACACCGGCGCGAAGTACGACCTGCAGGGCCGCGGCCTGCTCACCGTGTTCCGGCTCGCCGTGGGCGCCCGCGGCGAGATCTGGCCGGACCGGCACGAGGTCGCGACGACCTCGGCCCGCAACTTCCTGACCTGCGCGGCGACGTTCGCCCGGCGGAAGCCGTGGCACGTGCTGTGGCCGGTGTACCGGGTTCGCGGGCTCCGGCTGTGGAAGCTGTGACGGAATGCCGTCGCGTGGTTGAGCGTTCCACCGGTATGAAGCCAGAGGAAATCCTCGCGAGCGCGAACACGATCGCGGTCGTCGGCCTGAGCCGGGATCCGGCGAAGGAAGCACACGCCGTGCCCGCGGTGTTGCAGGCACACGGTTTCCGGATCATCCCGGTACACCCGTCCGCCGACGAACTGCTCGGCGAGAAGGTCTACCGGTCGCTGGCGGACATCCCCGAGCCGGTCGATCTGGTCGACGTGTTCCGGCCCGCCGCCGAAGCCCCGGGCATCGCCGAACAGGCCGTCGCCATCGGCGCGAAAGCCCTGTGGCTCCAGCAGGGGATCGTCTCCGCCGAGGCACGCCGCATCGCCGAAGAGGCCGGTCTCGAATACGTCGAGGACCGCTGCACCGCCGTCGTCCGCGCCGTCGCGAGCATTTCCCAAAACGCCTCAGGTTGACACCCCCGCGGCCGCCGGGTACGCCATGATGTTTTCGTGCGGAATCGAAACCGGGCGCGCATCCGGAAGCGAAACTGGGTTTTCGCCTGCGGAGCCCTCGTATTCTGTGGCCTGATCGGGTGGGCTTTTCACGCGGACGCGACCGGCCGTGGTCAATTCGCCGTCGCTCTCATCGCACTGGCGTTCGGCACGGTCGTCCCGACGGTGACCGTCTTCGACCGGATGACCAAGGCGGCCGAGGATCCGGACACGGCGGAACTGGACCGTCTCGCCGCCAAGGTCGCCCGCGCCGCGACCAACGAATCACGGCGCAGTGCGAGGAGTCGCGGGCTTCAGAGACCGCCGTTGAGTGTCCGATGGCAACTCTTCGCCGAACCGGGCGCCGGACGAGACTCGGAAGCGCTCTTGAACAGGGACGGTGACTATCGTGACCTGTACAAGATTTATGAGCGACTGGGCGATCGGCGGCTGATCATCGTCGGTGAGCCGGGGGCGGGAAAGAGTTCCGCCGCCATCCTGTTGCTCCTGGATGTCCTGGAGCACGGAAACAAAGCGAACCCGGACGACGTCCGCAAGATCCCTGTCCCGGTCATTCTCACGATGCGCGGCTGGCGGAGTACCACTCAGCTGGAAGAGTGGTTGATCGGCAAGATCACCGAACTCCCGCGGGTGGGAAACCTCAGCCGCCGGCAGGCCGCCGCACTGCTCGAAAACGACCGGATCGCGGTGTTCCTCGACGGGCTCGACGAAATGCCCGAAAACCATCGGAGCGCGGCCCTCGAAGCGCTGGACGAGACCACCTTCCGGCTCGTGCTGCTGTCTCGCACCGGCGAACTGAAAGAGGCGGCCGAGAACGGCGTGCTCAGGAACGCCATCGCGCTGGAACTCCAGCCGCTGGAGGCAGAAGTCGTGGCCGCCTACCTCCGCGCCTACATCCAGGACCCCTTACGTCCTGTGCCCACCGCGTGGAAGAAGGTGATCGCGAAGGTCGAAAAACATCCTCGCAGCCGTCTCGCCCAAGCCCTCGACACGCCACTGAACGTCGCCTTCCTCCTTGACGTCTATCACCTCGGCGACCCCGTCGACGAGCTTCTCGACGGAAAGACCTTCCGGAAACCCGAAGACATCCGAAATCATCTCTTCGGCAAGGCGACCACCCTCGTCTGCGAGGCTCGCCCTGGCGGATATGCCCCGGAAACCGTCCGCACCGCCCTGACCACTCTCGCCCGCAGACTCAAGCAGGACGGCGCCCACGATCTCGACTGGTGGCGGCTCCCGGACTGGGTCCCGAACACACCGCGCATTGTCCTCAACGCCGTTCTCGGCGCGGCGCTCGGCGGTGTGTTCGGCCTGCTGTGGGGACTCCATGTACCTGGGCGCGCACGGAATCATGTACGGATACCCGGCCCCGCTGTCCGCCTGGCTCGTGGGCGGGCTCGTCTACGGCCCGGCGTTCGGGACCATCGGGGGGGGCTCGTGATCGCCGCCTTCGGCGGGAGAAAGCACGCCCGTCGCCCGCCCCGGGTATGGCGGCATCTCGTGTCGCCGCAACTGCCCGAATTCAAGCTGACGGTCGCGCTGGTGGCGGGCACGGCGGCCGGAGTTCCGCCTGGCGGCGACCTCGGGCTCGCCGGCGGGACGCTTGTCGGCGTCGCCGTCGCGCTCGCGGCCGGGCTCGCCGCGCACTTCACCACCACGGACACCGCCGGACCGGCGGACGCCTGGTGGACGGATCTTTCGTCCTCGCTCAAGACCGGGCTCGTGTTCGGCGTCGTGGTCGGTCTCGCCACCGGCACGGCGATGGTGCTGCTGCGGTCCGCCAACACCGGCTGGTTCCTGTTCGGTCCGGTACTGGGTATCCCGCTGGGGATCGCCGCCGGACTGGCGAACTCGCGGGTCTGGGCCGCGGCCGTCGCCCAGTTGTACTTGGCCGCGCGAGACGGGACACCGCTGCGGCTCGTCCGCTTCCTCGGCGAGGTCGAAGCGCACCGCCCGTACCTGCTCCGCATCGCGGCACGGAGTTACCAGTTCAGGCACGCCAACCTGCGCGACTGGCTCGCCGCGCAGGACCGGAAGGGTGCCACGCCACCAGCCGCGCGACCCGGAAAGTAAAGCGGGCACATGGCATGCGCCGCGGGCTGGCGGGCAAGCTCGGCGCAGGGTTGTAGCGGGCCGCGACCTGAGCCTGACTTGGCTTGGAAATCGTTGCGAGATAACGGAGATCGGCATTATCACGCGGCAAACCCATGGGCGGGTGGCGGAAGCGGAACGCCGAGTTCCGCGCGGTCGTAGTACGCCGTGGCCCTGGCGCCCATGGCCGGGTTCCGCCAGACGACCGAAAGTCGTCAGCCGCCAGGCCGCGCCGCCGGTTCGGCGATCGCCCTGCGCACGTCCGGCGGCAGGACCGTTCACGCAGGAACTCCGAAGTGGACGATGCGGTGGTTTCCGGCGTCCGCGACGAAGATCTGGCCTGCCGTATCGACGGCGACACCGAGCGGGGAACTCAGCGCGCCCGGCCCGTCCGTGCCGAAGTCGGCGCGACAGCGACCGGCGGCCCGGAACTGCGCGACCCCGCCGTAGCCGGGCATCACGACGTAGGCATCGCCACCCGCGTTCACCGCGACGTCGGCCGGGGTGGCCAGACCACCGGACGCGCCGATCGACGCGACCGCCCTGCCATCGGCCGAATACCGCACCACGGCGACGTTTCCGCTCGCCGCACGTCCATTGTGGACGACCCAGGCACCACCGGCGCCGTCGCTGGTGATGCCCTGCGGCGAGCTGACCTTTTCGGTGACATCGGCCAGCGCCGCACCCGTGCGGGTGTCGAACCGCGCGACACGCTGGTGCCCGGTGTCGGACACCCAGAGCCGGCCCGCGGTGTCGATCGCGACGCCGCGCGGGGTGTCCAGCTTGCCCGCACCGAACTCCCGGACGAACCCGCCCCACCACGAATACTCGACGACCCGGTTGTTCCCGGTGTCCGCGACGTAGATGTTGCCCGCACCGTCGAGCGCGACGGCCTGCGGAGACTTGAGCCGCCCGGCCAGCACCCGCACGAGTTTGCCGCCGCGGGTGAACGCCTGGACGCGGTCGTTGCCGGTGTCGGCGACCCACAGCTGGCCGCGGGTGTCGACCGCGATCCCGGCCGGGCTGCTGAACTGGCCGGGCCCGGCACCGGGCCGCCCGAACGCGTCGCGGAACACCGGCGGCGGAGTCTGCGGCGTCGCGCGGACACTGAACCGCACCGGATCGGCGAGCCAGGCGTAGCCGTCGTTCGCGAGGTAGAACGCGATGTAGTTGCCCGGCGCGAGCGACCCCGAGAAGAACGACACGGTCCCGCTCGCCAGCGGCGTGTACTCCCAGAGTGTCGAAGGTCCGACGTACCGCTGATCGACGGGCCCGTTGCCCGGATCGGCGTAGATCCCGACCCAGTTCTTCGGGGCCACCGTCGACGGCGGCGTCGAGTAGCTGAAGGTGATCCGCTCGACCGAGGAGGCGTCGCTGACCAGTGTCCCGGTTGGCACGGCCACAGCATCGCGCGGCAGGCGCCGCCAAGCCAGCGGCAGAAGTAGGTCGCCCGCGCGAGTTCAGGAACTGTTCCGTTCCGGCTCACCTAGTCCGCGGCCAGCCGGTAGCCGACGCCCCGCACGGTCTCGATCGTGTGCGTCCCGAACGGGGTGTCGATCTTGCGCCGCAGGTAGCCGACGTAGACCTCGACGACGTTCTCGTCGCCCTCGTAATGCGCGTCCCAGACGTGGTTCAGGATCTCGTTCTTGGTCAGCGCCGCGCCGGGGCGCCGCAGGAAGAACTCCAGCAGGCCGAACTCCCGCGCGGTCAGCTCGATCCGCTGCTGTCCCCTGTGGACGGTCCGGGCGGCGGGATCGAGCCGGAGGTCACCGGCGGCCAGCACGGCGGGGCGCGCGGGCGCGCCGCGACGCAGCAACGCCCGCAGCCGAGCCGTGAGCACCACGAAGGAGAACGGTTTGCTGAGGTAGTCGTCGGCGCCGAGATCGAACGCGTCCGCCTCGTCGTATTCGCCGTCCTTGGCGGTCAGCATCAGCACCGGGGTCCAGTTCCGCTGTGCCCGCAAGCGTTTCAGTACTTCGTAGCCGGACAGCTCGGGCAGCATGATGTCGAGGACGACGGCGTCGTAGTCGCCCTCGGTGGCCGACCAGAGGCCGTCCTTGCCGGTGTGCGCGACATCGACGGTGAAGCCCTCCGCGACCAGGCCCTTGCGCAACGTCTCGGCGAGCTCGCGCTCGTCCTCGACGATCAGCAGCCGCATCAGTCCTCCACGGGAAGGTCGATGTCCGCCGGAAGGTCTATCCGGGGCAGCTCGATCCGGAAATGCGCTCCAGGATAGTTCGGCTCGACCTCGCCGGCGTAGTACGCCCGGCCGCCGTGCCGGGCGGCGATCCCGGCCACGATCGAGAGCCCGAGCCCGGTGCCGCCGTGATAGCGCTGGCGGGACGCGTCGAGCCGGACGAACCGTTCGAAGATCCGTTCGCGGTCGGCGGGTGCCACGCCGGGCCCGTCGTCGCCGACCTCGATGACCGCGCGATCGCCGAGCACCGAGCTGCTCACCCGGATCCGCTCCTTCGCGTGCTCACGGGCGTTGTCGACCAGATTCCGCACGGCGCGGCGCAACTGCGCCTCGCTGCCGTGGACCTTGGCGGGCCAGGCCCTGACCTCGATTTCGAGGGCGCTTTCCCCGCGCACCCGCTCGGCCTCGGCCCGCACGATGTCGTCCATGTCGACCTCGGCGCGGGACGGCCGGTCGGTCGCGTCGTCGGTGCGCGCGAGCATCAGCAGGTCGTCGACCAGCTCGCGCAGCCGCGCCGTTTCGCGGGAGATCACCGGCACCAGTTCGTCGGTGCCCATGCTCTCCGGATGCCGGCTGGAGACGTCGAGCGCGGCGCTGATCGTGGACAGCGGCGAGCGCAGCTCGTGGCTCGCGTCGGCGACGAACCGGCGTTGCGCGGCCTGGGCCGAGCCGAGTCTGTCGAGCATCGAGTTCAGCGTCGCGGCCAGCCGGTGGACCTCGTCGCTGCCCGGCGGCAACGCCACCCGCGCGCTCAGATCCCGCGTCGAAACCTCCGCGACCGTGCGCCGCATCCGCTCGACCGGCTCCAGCGCCGAGCCGACCGACCGGTACACCGCGAGGCCCGAGATTCCCAGCAGCGGGAGCGCGATCAGGCCGAGCAGCAACGTCAACCGCGTCGATGCCTCCGTCACCGGCACCAGCGAGCGCGCGGAGATCACCGTGTACGGCCCACCGGGCCCGTTCACCAGCCGCGACACCGTCCGGTAGCTGCTGACGTCGCCGTGGATGCCGAGCGACCGCGTCTCCACGATCTCCTGGCCCGGCACCGGTCGCGCGTCCGTGATGGGCGGCTGGTCGGCGATGGCCGGATCACTCGTCGCGGGACGACCGCGCACGTCGAGGACCTGGGTGACGGCCTCGGCGTCGCCGGTCGCGGCGACGCCGGTGTCGCTCAGCCCGGCCGCGCCCACCTTCGCCAGCTGCCGCGCGACCTGGAGACCGGTGCTGCGCGCGCTCTCGGTGACGTTGCGGTCGAGCGAGTTTTCCAGCAACAGCACGACGAGCACCCCGGCCACGACCATGGCCAGCGCCAGGACGAACACGGCGACCGCCGTGGTGCGCATCCGCACGCCGGTCGCCGCGATCAGCCGTCCCGCTTTCACCAGGGCAGCGTAGACACCGCTACCCCGAAGGTTTCGCTCCTGGACCCCGGCGGAGATCAGGACCGGCGGCGTTTGGCCGCGGCGAACCGCTCGGCACGCAGCTTGTCGACCTCGGGCATGTCCAGCGGCTCGAGTTCGTGGCCGACCAGCCAGGTCAGCAGCAGATCGGCCAGCGCCGGGTTGCGCGCGAGCGCGGGCCCGTGCAGGTAGGTGCCGACGACGTGGCCGGTCACCGCGCCCTCGGTGCCGTCGCCGTTGCCGGTGCCCGACACGACCCGCCCGAGCGGGATGCTGCCTTCGCCGAGCTTCGTGCGGCCCTGGTGGTTCTCGAACCCGGTGAGCGCCTCCCCGCCGAGGATCGCGCCGCCCTCGGCGACCAGCTCGGACACCGCGCGCGGGGTGCCCGGCTCGCCGGGCTCGGTCACCACGTCGAGCAGGCCGAGGCCCTCGTGGTCGACGCCGTCGCTGCCGCGGAAGCGGGTGCCGAGCACCTGCAGACCGGCACAGATGGCGAGCACGATCGCGCCGTTCTCGACCGCCTTGCCCAGTCCGATGTGCTTGCGCAGGTGTTCGGTGGCCAGCGCCTGCGCGCCGTCCTCGCCGCCGCCGAGCAGGTAGATGTCGAGCCCGTGCGGCACCGGCTCGCCGAGCAGCACCGGGACGACCTCGGCGTCGTACCCTCGCCATTCGAGGCGCTTGCACAGGACGTGGGCGTTCCCGGAGTCGCCGTAGGTGCCGAGCACCTCCGGCAGGATCAGGCCGATTCGAGCGGTGGACATCGAACTCTTCTTCGCGGGCTCGGCGACGATCTGGCCGCGCCGATCACTGTCAGTTGTCATTCGGAAGCCTACCCAGAAGGTCACGGAACGCGGTGTAGTTCGCCACCAGGTCCACCCCACCGGGCCGCACCGCGTCGATCGCGGCGAGCGGGTCCGGCTGCATGGTGTAGTCGACCTCGGCGTAGCGCAGGCGCACCGCGAGGTCGGCGCAGCGCTCGCCCGCGGCGATCACCTTACGGCCCTTCAGTTCTTCGAAACGCACGTCCCACAGCCACGACATGTCGCGACCGTCGGCCTCGTGGGCGTTGACGACGACCACCACGGGCGAGTCCTTCTCCAGCACGTGCAGCGTCTCGGCCCAGCCCGCCGGGTTCTTCGCCAGCATCAGCCGCACGGAGTGCTCGCTGCGGCGGACCGTGCGGTAGCGGCCGCCGATGTCGGTGATGCTGTTCAGCCTGCCGGCGGCGGTGTGCGGCGAGACGCCGACGCAGCTCGCCGCGGCCAGTGCCATCGCCGCGTTCGAGCGGTTGGCGTCGCCCGGCAGCCGCAGGTCGAGGTCGACCGCCTTGCCCTCGGGCGTGTGCACCAGATCGCCTTCGAGCTGCCAGGCCGGGTCCGGCCGGACGAGCCCGCACTCGCTGCTCCACTGCCTGCCGTCCTGGACGATGGGGCCACCACAGCGCGGGCACGACGTCGAGTCGTCCGTCCAGCGCCGCACGGTGCCCACCCAGACCGGCTTCGCCGCGGCCGACGCGGCCGAGGTGACCAGCACGTCGTCGCAGTTGGCGACGACGTGGGTGTTCTCCATCTTGGCGATCGCCGCGCGCAGGTCGCGTTCGAGCGAGCGGACCTCGCCGACGCGGTCCAGCTGGTCGCGGGAGAGGTTGAGCAGGACGAGCACCGCCGGGTCGACCTGTTCGGCCACCCACGGGACGTAGGTCTCGTCGACCTCCAGGACGGCGTACGGGGCCGAGGGGCGCCGCGCGAGAGCGGAGAGCACGCCGTCGGGCATGTTCGCGCCCTCGCTGTTGTGGGCGACCTCGGCGAGGGCCTCGACGGAGCGGGCGAGCATCAGGGACGTCGTCGTCTTGCCGTTCGTGCCGGTGACCAGCAGGACGGTCCGCTCACGACCCAGCCGGCGCAGCGCCTGCGGGTCCAGTTTGAGCGTGACCCGTCCGCCGATCATTCCGCCACTGCCGAATCCGGATTTGCGTGAGAGCCACGCCGTCGCCCGGCCGGCAGCCACGGACGCACGCGTGCGTAGGGGGCTGCGAGCAGTCATCGGTTGCACCTTGCCCGTCATAAGCTGTGATTTTCCTGAGTACCTGATCGGGCTCTCTCACCGCCCTTCGTAAGTCAAGTTATCGATCGGAGGTTGAACCAGATGGACCACCCCTAAAGTCGGGTTGGCGGCCACTTCGTTAAGAGCCCTTCCCTACTAAACATCGGAGGTGTTACCGTCCGAACCCCGCTTAGCGGAACGAGTTTCCACTGACCGGGACCTCGGGCGTCCCTCGGAGGGCAACATGGAGCCGGACCGTGGAGTTGGCAAACACGGACTTGACCAGAGCGGCACACTCGAACGCGGGCTCGCGGTGCTCGAGCACGTCGGCCGCCATCAGGAGATTTCCACCAACGCGATCGCCCGGCAACTGGGCCTTTCGCGCAGCGCGACCTACCGCATCGTAGGGACGCTCAAGAATCTCGACTACCTCGAAGCGGATCAAGCCACCGGACGGGTCCGGCTCGGCACCCGGCTGGTCGAACTCGGGGCGCGGGCGATGGCCGCGACGGATCTGCACCGGTGCGCGCCGCGGTATCTCTCCGCGCTGGCCGAACGGTCCGGCGAAACGACCTATCTCGCGGTGCCGGACAACGACGCGATGGTCTACGTCGCCTCCGAACGCAGTGCGAGCGCGGTGACGCTGGCCTGCCGGCTGGGCACCCGGCGTCCGCAGCACGCGACGTCGCTGGGCAAGGCGTGGCTGGCCGCGCTGCCGGAAGCCGACCGGCTGGAGCGCGTCCGCCGCATGCGACTGGACAGTCTCACTCTGCGCACGATCGTCGATCCCGCGCGGCTGCTCGACGATCTCGCGCGAACGAGCCGGCGCGGCTGGGCCGTCGACGACGTCGAGAACGAACCGGACGTCGGCTGCGTCGCCGCGGCCGTGCGCGATCATTCGGGCAGGCCGATCGCGGCGATCAGCGTGGCCGGGCCCGCGGCGCGGGTGCTGCGCCGGGTCGAGGAACTCGGCGCCACGGTCGCGGGCACCGCGGCGGCGTTGTCCATGCGGCTGGGTTACGTCCGGGTTCCCCGGGGCTGACTCGTGAGCGAAGCTTGCGAGCGAACCATGGACATCATGCGCCAAAAGGGATCCAGCACTGTCTCGCGAAGCGAGTCGATCGCGTGAGCTGGCTCCAGGACTACCAGCCCGCGGGCGGGCTGTGGATTTCCGCGCTGCTCGCCGCGTTGCCGATCATCGTGCTGCTGGTGTCGCTGGGCGTCGTCCGTCTGTCGGCGCATCTTTCCGCGGCGCTCGCGCTGATCACCGCACTCGGCGTCGCGCTGCTGCTCTACCGGATGCCCGCCGGGCTGGCGTTCGACGCGGCGGCCATGGGGGTCGTGTTCGGCGTGTGGTCGGTGGCCTGGATCGCCTTCCACGCGGTGTATTTCCACAACGTCACCGTCGCGACCGGCCGTTTCGAGTCGATCAAACGCGCGCTTTCCGGGTTCAGTGAGGACCGGCGGTTGCAGGCGCTGCTGATCGCGTTCAGCTTCGGCGCGCTGCTCGAAGGCGTCGCAGGCGGTGGCTCGCCGATCGCGATCACCGCGGCGATGATGGCCGCGCTCGGCTTCCCGCCGGTCAAGGCCGTGGTGCTGGCGTTGCTGGCGAACACCGCGCCGGTCGCGTTCGGCGGGCTCGGGAATCCGCTGATCGTGCTCGGCAGGCTGACCGCGCCGATCATGCATCTCAAACCGGATCAGGCGACCGACGCGTTCTCGGCGATGGTCGGCCGTCAGGTGCCGTTTCTCGCGCTGATCATCCCGGCGTTTCTCGTCGTGGTGCTCGCGGGCTGGAAGCGCATGCTCGAGGTGTGGCCCGCGGTGGTGGCCTCGGGCGTCGCTTTCGCCGTGATGCAGTTCGTCGCCTCGAACTTCGTGAGCCCCAGTCTGGTCGACGTCCTCGCCGCGCTCGCCGCCATGGCCGCGTTGTGGATCCTCACCCGTTTCTGGCAGCCGAAAACGGTCTGGCGATTCGACGGCGAACCGGCGCGCGAGTCTCGCAGTGTCGGCGCGGCCGCCTCGTCCGGGCGCGGCGCGTTGTACGCGTGGACGCCGTACATCATCCTGATCCTGGCGATCTTCCTTTCCCGGATCGGGACGATCTTCAAGAACCTGCCGGTGTGGCTGGACCTGACCAAGCTGCTGCACAAAGCGGACTGGGTGTTCGCCTGGCCCGGTCTGCACAACCAGGTCGTGCAGCATCCGCCGATCACGCCGAAGAACAGTCCGTACGCCGCGACGCTCACCGTCGACTTCCTGTTCTCCCCCGGCACGGTCGCCTTGCTCGCGGCGGTGATCGCCGGGTTCGTGATGGGCGCGCGCCCGGAGAAACTGCTGCGCGCGTACCGGCAGACGCTGTATCAGATGCGCTGGGCGCTCGCGACGATCTTCATGATCCTCGCGATCGCGTTCGTCATGAACTACTCGGGAGCGACCCAAACACTCGGCCTCGCACTGGCCACCACCGGCGTGTTGTTCCCGATTTTCTCGGCGTACATCGGCTGGCTCGGCGTGTTCCTCACCGGCTCGGACGCCTCCACGAACAGTCTCTTCGGGCCGATGCAGGTGATCTCCGCGCAGCAACTGCATCTCGACCCGGTGCTGGCGGGCGCGACGAACACGTCGGGCGGCGTGATGGGCAAGATGATCTCCCCGCAGAACCTGTCCATCGGCGCGACCGCGATCGGGCAGAGCGGGAAGGAAGGATCGTTGCTGCGCCAGACCTTCCTGTGGTCACTGGCGTTGACGGCCGTGGTCGGGGTGCTCTCGTTGCTGCAGGCCACCGTGCTGAGCTTCATGATCCCGTCGCCTTAGAGGCGGGGGCGCCCGGGGCCGCGATGACGAGGGCCTCGCGTGACGGCGTGCTTGTCGCGAAAGACGCGTTCGCGGCATTGAACGTCCCCAACGCGTCGTTCGCGACGCCTGTAGTGCGGCCGAGCTGGGTCGAACGGCCCGTTCATGCGGCCAGAGGTGCCGAGGGACGCCTTCGGTGCGTTGGCTGCGACGAAGGGGGCCCTCGGTGCGTTCAGCGCACCAAGGGCGTCCCTCGGCACATCGGCCCGGCGGCGCCCAGGATGTCCCGAACGACGCGTTCGAGACGTTCTCCCGCACCAACGGCGCGTTCAGGACACCGCTGGATCACCGCCCGCGGTTCAATCCTCAACGCACCATTCACAACCTTCCGCCCCGCACGGAAACGTCAGCGCACGTCCACAGTTCACCGGGCCGTGCGCGATCCGGGAATTCGGTCACGGCTTTCGCGGCATCCGGCGAATTCGACGCGAATCCAAAGTGGACAGAAGGCGTCCACGTTGCTCTGTCCGGATGAACCGGGGAGGAAACCACGCGTGGGCGACCTACCGTAGAGGTCATGCCGATGACGTTGATCAAAGGAACGTTCCAGATCGTCGGGGCTTCACCGGACGGTGATTCGGTGCGGTTCTATCCGGACGACCCGCAGGCCACGAAGAAGGCCGGGCTCAAGGTCCGGCTGAATTCGCGGGGCGGGATGCAGTTGCGGCTCGACGCGATCGACGCGCTGGAGACGCATTACCGGCCGCAGGGGCACGGCGCGATGCTGCACCAGCCTGCCGAACTCGCCGACGCCGCGTCCGCCAGGCTGCTCGCCCTGCTCGGGTTCACCAAGGCCGAACGCGACGAGAACGGCACCGTCACCAGAGCGGTCCCGCCGAAGGTCACCGGCCACATCCTGACCCGGTTCGCCGACAAATACGGCCGCGCGGTCGCCTTCGCCTTTCCTGGTCAGCGCCCCGGCCGGTCGACGGATCTGAGCGATGTCCACCTCGACGTCAAGGCACTGAAGAACTCCGCCAATTACCAGCTGCTCGCCGAGGGACTCGTCTACCCGACGTTCTATTCGCTGCTCTACCCGGATCTCCGGCAGGCGCTTTCCGACGTGGCCGTCGCGGCGCGGGGTTCGGGCAGCGGGGTGTGGAAGCACGACGTGACGAATTCCGGGTTCCGGCTGCAGTCCCGCACGCAGCTGAGCACCGACCTGGTGATTCTGCCGAAACTGTTCCGCAGGCTCGTGGACTACCTGTCGATCGACGAGTCGGGTGGGGTGTCGCTGGCCGGGTTCTCGCACTATCTCAGCACGCGCAACGACCGGCTGTTCACCATCCCGGACGGACACGCGACGGAGTTCGAGACGCTTGTTTCGGTGCGCCGCCAGACGCTTCAGCTCACCGTCGAACCGGAACGGATCGTCTTCATCGAAGCGTGAGGTTCAGCCCTGATCGGCTGCCCGGTTGAGCAGCAGCGCGCGTTCCCGCGCGTTGCCGGTCATCTCGGCGGCGCGCTCGAATTCGGCACGCGCGTCGGCATGTCTGCCCAGTTTCGCCAGGAGGTCTCCCCGCGCACTCGGCAGCAGGTGGTATCCCTTCAACGCGGGCTCGTCGACCAGCCGGTCCACCAGGTCCAGTCCGGCTTGCGGTCCATAGGCCATGGAGACGGCGACGGCGCGGTTCAGCTCCACGACCGGTGACGGCCGCAACCGCGCCAAACCCGCGTACAGCACCGAAATCCGGACCCAGTCGGTCTGTTCCGGCGTGCGTGCCCTGGCGTGACACGCCGCGATCGCCGCCTGCGCCGCGTACGGGCCGTACGCACCCTCGGCCAGTTCCTCGGCGCGGGTGAGCGCGTCCAGACCACGACGGATCAGCAGCTGATTCCACCGCGAACGGTCCTGATCGAGCAGGAGGATCGGGTCGCCGTCCGCGTCGGTCCTGGCGGCGTTCCGCGACGCCTGGAGTTCGACCAGCGCCGCGAGCCCGTGCACCTCGGGCTCGTTCGGCATCAGACCGGACAGCACCCGCGCGAGCCGTTGCGCCTCCTCGCACAACGCGGGACGCATCCAGTCATCGCCGCGCGTCGCCGAATAGCCCTCGTTGAAGATCAGGTAGATGACTTCGAGCACCGAGGACAGCCGGTTGATCCGCTCCTCGCCCTCGGGGACTTCGAACGGGACGTTGGCCTCCGCGAGCGAACGCTTCGCGCGCACGATCCGCTGCGCGATCGTCGATTCCTTGACCAGGAACGCCCGCGCGATCTCGTCGGTGGTGAGGCCGCCGAGCATCCGCAACGTCAGCGCGACGCGCGCCCCGGTGTTCAGCACCGGGTGACACGCGGTGAAGACGAGCCGCAGCAGATCGTCCTCGATGCGGTCGTCGAGCACGGCGTCGAAGTCCGGCAGGACGCCCTCGCCGAGCTGTTGTTCGCGGCCCAGCTCGTCGAGTTTCCGCTCGAAACGTTCGTTGCGGCGGAACAGATCGATGGCGCGCCGCTTCGCCGTGGTCATCAGCCACGCGCCGGGATTGCGCGGGACGCCCTCGTCCGGCCACTGTTCCATGGCCGCGACCAGGGCGTCCTGCGCGAGTTCCTCGGCGAGGCCGACGTCGCGGACCATCCGCGCGAGCCCCGCGATGAGCCGCGCCGACTCGATCCGCCACACCGCCTCGATCGCTCCGCGAGCATCGGTTGCCGTTGCCGTCACGACGCCATAAGACAGCGTCGCCGCGGCCAAGGCAAGCGGGTCAGAACTCCGCGATCGGCCGGATCTCGATCTCCCCGTCCCTGCCCTCGGGGTTCGGCACCCGCTTCACCAACTCGACCACCTCGGCCATCGAGTCCGCCCGCAAGATCCAAAACCCGGCGATCAGTTCCTTGGTCTCGGCGAACGGGCCGTCCGTCACCTGGGGCTCGGCGTCACCGGCGAAGAACACCCTGGCGCCTTCGACGGTGGGTTGCAGTCCCTCGGCGAGCTCCAGCATCCCGGAGCGGGCGAGTTCCTCGTTGAACTCGGTCATCGTCGCGAGTTCCTCGGTCGTGGGCAGCCTGCCCGCCTCGACCTCCGGATCGCCCTTGACCAGCACCGCGAATCGCATGCCGTTACCGCTGCTCGGTCGCCGCGCGGAGCCGCTCCTCGGCTTCGCGGATCTCCGGCGTCATGTTCTCGCCGAAGTCCTCAGGCTCGGCAACGCGCCGGATCTCGATCGTGTGGTGGGCACCGTCGGTGTTCGGCACCCGCTTGACCCACTCGACGACCTCTTCCTTCGACCGCACCTGGAGGATCCAGAAGCCCGCGATCAGCTCCTTGGTCTCGGCGAACGGACCGTCGATGACCTGCGGTTCCTCGTTACCCGAGAACCGCACCCGCACGCCTTCCGAGCTGGCGGTCAGCCCTTCCCCGGCGAGCATGACGCCCGCCTTCACCAGCTCCTCGTTGAACTTGCCCATCTCGGTGAGCAGCTCGGTGCTGGGCAGCTGGCCCGCTTCGGACTCCTCGGACGCCTTCATGATCACCATGAACCGCATGGGGTTACTCCTCTAAGTCGTTCTGGTCTTTCCTGCTTCACCAACGCGTCGAACGGGCGGGCGCGGGATCGACACGGCGGCTGAACTTTTTTCCACCCAGTTCGCCGGGCACGAAACTAGCAGGTCAGGCACCGGGGAACGGACAAAACTCACCCGGGTGGGAGAATCCGTGACCGTGGCGGCACTCCCCGAAGATCTCCGGTCGGCGCTCGACGGCGAACTCTCCCGGTATCCCCAGCAGCGGCTCGCGCAGTCCGTCGAGCGGCTCAGCGCGCGTTACCGGCAGGGCGGCGCCGCGAGCGCGCCGATCCTCGCCTCCGATGTCGACGTCGCCGCGTACGCCGGGTACCGGATGCCCGCGACGTACGCGGCTGTTCACGCGGCACTCGCGGCCACGGCCGCCCGCACTCCGGACTTCGCGCCGCGTACGCATATGGACGTCGGCGGCGGGACCGGGGCAGCCGTCTGGGCTGCCGCTTCCGTCTGGCCGTCCCTGGAGAAGGCGACGGTGATCGAGCAGGTTCCGGCCGCGATCACGCTCGGCACCCGGCTCGTCGCGCAGGCGGGTTCGGCGTCGGTGCGGACGGCGGAGTGGCGGCGCGGACTGATCGATCCCGGGTCACCGCCGCCAGAGGCCGACCTGGTCACGCTGTCCTATGTACTCGGTGAACTCCCGGACCGGATCCGCGAAGACGTCGTCCGGTGGCTGGCGGCGAAGGCGCGGACGGTCGTGCTGATCGAGCCGGGGACGCCGGCCGGATTCGAGCGGATCCGCGCCGCGCGGGACGTTCTTTCGGCGTCCGGCGCGCACCTGATCGCGCCGTGCCCGCACGAACACGGCTGCCCGATCGCTCCCGGCGAGGACTGGTGCCATTTCTCGGCGCGGCTGTCCCGAACCGGCCTGCACCGCCAGCTCAAGTCCGGCACGCTCGGCTTCGAGGACGAGAAGTTCTCGTACGTCGCCGCGTCGCCGGAGGCCGCGAAGCTGCCCGAAGCGCGGATCGTGCGACACCCGCGCAAACGCAAGGGGCTCGTCGTGCTCGACTTGTGTACTGCCGGGGCGACGCTGACCGAGACGACGGTTTCCAAGCGCCACGGCGATCTCTACCGTGCCGCGCGCGACGTCGAATGGGGCGACGCCTGGCCGGGCTGATCCCGTTCAGGGCATCCGGACCGTTTTGAGGAACTTCCGCAGCAGCCACGGCCGCGGCCCGCGGATGACGACTCCGCGGGTCAACACCGCGCGCAGTTTGCCGATGCGGCCGAACATCATCGGCACCAGCACCGCGGGATCGAAGAGGAGCCGGACGTCACTCGCGCCGTCCGGCTCCTCGACCGTGACGTGGCCGTGCTGAAGCGCCATGACCACCGGTTCCGTGTACGCGGACCGGAACTCCACCGCGATCCGGCGTGGGGACGGCACGGCGTCGTCGAGCAGCGTGCCGACGCCGTTGCGCGTCATGCCGATCAGGAACAGTTCGAGGAACAGCGCTTCGTCGGCCGACCGGATCGGCCACGAAACGCCCACCGCGCGGGCGATGTCGAGGCCGTGGATGAGCAACTCGTTGAGCAGGTGCGCGAGAACCCCGGCGACCGGGACGAGCGAACCGCCGAGCCAGGGCACCGGTTTCTCCGGGTCGAGATCCGCGCTCTCGCGCAGGATCTCGTCGATGTCGGCACGCAGGTTTTCGCTCAACCGCACCGGATCCCGTTCCCGGTACTCCTCGAACGCGAGCGCGTTCATCGCCGCGATGCTGTCGGTGCGGGCCTGCGCGATCGGCTCCGCGAGACCGGGCAGCCGCAACGGCTCGCCCGTGCCGCGGACCATGGTCGTGTACAGGAGCGCGATGTAGCCGACGTGCGCCGCGGTCTGCGTGATGTCCCAGTCCGCGGTCACCGCGGTGGCCGGGTCCGGTGCCCCGGTGACGAGGTCCGCGAACCGGGCGCCCGCCTGCGGCAGGGCCACCCGGACCGCGTCCCAGCGTTGTTGTGTGATCGCCACTTTTCTGCCCTCCAGCCGACGATCACAGTAATGCGGGGCGCACGCACCCGGATATCCGAAAATGCCGCGTTCCCTTTGATCACAACGGACGCCGGGCGAGCGCGGTACGCAGCCGTCGCTTCGCGCGTTCAGCGCGACGCGCTTCGTAGGCGATCGGCAGATACCGCAGGCGCTCGGGCAGCAGCGGCACGATCCGGGCGACCGCCTGGCCCAGCCCCCGGAGCCTGCGTTCGTCGCGCGACGACCACGGGAGCCCGAGTTTCGCGCGGGCCTGTTCGGGCAACGTGCCGACGGTGACGAAGTGCTGAACCCTCCCAGGGATCAGTGCCGCGACCCTCCACAGTGGATGGAATGGCTTCGGCAGCCGGATCGGCGGCGGGATGTGCCGCGTGGTCTCCAGGAACGAGTACGCCGTCGGATGCGCGACGAGGATGTGCTCCATGATCTCGTCGAACCGGGCGAGGTATTCGTCGTACGTGGGCGGGATTTCCTTCTCCGCCACGTGCAGATTCCGCATCAGCTGGACGATCTCCGCGTACAGCTGCTCGGCTTCCTCGCGGGTGTACGGGCGACGGGAGAAATACCGCGACGACGTCGTGAGCGCGTACGGCGCGGTGAGGATGATCCAGGCCCACGGCCCGGACGCGAGCGCGTGATGGGCGACGCCGTCCGCGTCGGTGGTGTTCAAAGTGGCGTGCATGCTCCGGAGCCGGTCGGCTTCGGAAAGCGCTTCCTCACCGCCGTAGACCCAGGTCATCACCGACGCGATACTGCGCGCCGCGCGGCCGAGCGCGTCCGTGCGGTACACCGAATGCTCGGCGACGACCTCGCCGACGGTGGGATGCATGGTCTGCAGCAGGAACGCCGCACCGGTGGACAGCGAGAACGTGACCAGTCCCTGCGTCTCCCACAGCAGACCGTCCGGCCCGAACGGACGACGTTCCGGCCGCGCGGTGGCCGCTCGTGGTTTCTCCTGCACCTCGGTCATGGACGCGTACCTCCTCGACGTGCGGGCACGGTCATTGTGGCCACGACCGTCACCAGATATCTGGGGACACTGTCCCCCAGATACCATCCGGACGTCAAGATCGGAGGTGTCCGGTGTCCGAGCGGAACTACGCGGGCGCGACCGGCCCGCAGCGGAAGGCCGCGCGGCGGGCGGCCTTGCTGGACGCGGCGCTCGACCTGCTCACCACCGACGGCCCGGAAGCCATCACCGTCCGCCGCGTCTGCGCCCACGCCCGGCTGAACGACCGGTACTTCTACGCCAGCTTCGGCGACCGCGACGAGTTGCTGCCCGCCGCGTGGGACGTCGTCACTGCCGACGCGCTGGGCGCGTTGACCGCGGCAATCGAGACGACGAAGCCAGATCCCCCTTCGCGCGTGCGCGCCGTCATCGACGCCATCGTCACGTTCTTCGCGGACGATAAGCGGTACGCGCGGCTGCTCATCGAATCGCAGACCACCGAGGCGCTGCGCCGGCGCCGCCACGCCAGCGTGCGGCAGGTCGCCGAAATCGTCGCCGAACAGGGCCGCGAGATGCTGGGCGCCGCGGTCCCCGACCCGGTCGACCAGACGCTGGCCGCGCTGACCATGGTCAACGGCTGTCTCGACCTGCTCGTGACGTGGTTGCGCGGGGAGGTCGACGTGACGCGGGAGCACCTCGTCGACTTCCTGGTCGCGATGATCCTGACCTCGAGCGACATCACCGCGGCCCTCCAGCGCGAACGACGGGGGTAGGGCGAGCTGAAGGGGACTTTCGTCTCATCACATGCGAGGAAAGTCCCCTTCAGCTCATCCAGCGCGAGGAAAGTCCCCTTCGGCAATCTGTCGATCCGGGCGGCGGCCGCTCGTATAGGGGGTGAGAATCCGGCACGGTGCCGGAGCCGACGAGGAGGAGGCCCCCATGCAGCAGTACCTGCTCAGCATCTACCAGCCCGACGGCGAGCCGCCCGCGCCCGAGGTGCTCGAACCGATCATGAAGAACCTCCGCGCGCTGAACCAGGAAATGCGGGACGCGGGCGCCTGGGTGTTCAGCGGTGGCCTGCATCCCGCCAGTTCGGCGACCGTCGTCCGGGTGAAGGACGGCGACGTCCTGATGACCGACGGCCCGTTCACCGAGGGCAAGGAGCACCTCGGCGGGTTCACCGTGATCCAGGCGCCCGACCTCGACGCGGCACTCGGCTGGGGCCGCAAACTCGCCGAGGCGATCGGGATGCTCCCGATCGAGGTCCGGCCGCTGCAGGACGAATCCCCGGACGACTGCCGGCCGTGACAGGGCGCGAGACCACCGACGTCGAACGCGTCTTCGGCGCGGAGTACGGGCGTGCGGTGGCTGTCCTGGTCCGTGTCTTCGGCGATATCGACATCGCCGAGGAGGCGGTCCAGGACGCTTTCGCCGCCGCGATCGAGAAATGGCCGTCGTCGGGAGTGCCGCCGAGCCCGGCCGGCTGGATCATCACCACCGCCCGCAACCGCGCCATCGACCGGCTGCGGCGCGAAGCGTCCCGCGCGGGCCGGCACGCGCAGGCCGCGCTCCTCCACGCCGAGGACGAACCCGTTGAGGAGGGCCCCGTGCGCGACGACCGGCTCCGGCTCATCTTCACCTGCTGTCACCCCGCGCTCGCCCCCGCCGTCCGGGTCGCGCTCACCCTGCGGCTGCTCGGCGGGCTCACCACCGCCGAAATCGCGCACGCCTTCCTGGTGCCCGAACCGACCATGGCGCAACGGCTCGTCCGGGCGAAGAACAAGATCCGGGACGCGCGGATCCCCTACCGCGTGCCCGGCGACGCGGACCTCCCGGATCGGCTGCGAGCCGTGCTCGCGGTGGTGTACCTGGTCTTCAACGAGGGCTACACCGCGAGTTCGGGCGATCGGCTCGTGCGCGAGGACCTGTGTGCGGAGGCGATCCGGCTCGGACGCCTGCTGACCGAACTGATGCCCGACGAACCCGAAGTGTGGGGCCTGCTCGCGCTGATGCTGCTGATCGAGTCGCGCCGCGCGGCACGCACGACGTCCGGCGGCGAACTCGTCCTGCTGTCCGAACAGGACCGTGACCGCTGGGATCGTGCGCTCATCGCGGAGGGTCAGGACATCGTGCGGCGTTGCCTGCGGCGGGATCAGCCGGGGCCGTACCAGATCCAGGCCGCGATCAACGCCGTCCACAGCGACGCGCCGATCGCGGCGGCCACGGACTGGGCGCAGATCGTGACGCTCTACGACCAGCTCCTGACGTTCACCCCGACCCCGATCGTGGCGCTCAACCGCGCCGTCGCGGTTGCCGAGGTCGACGGCCCCGCCGCCTCACTGTCCCTTGTGGACGAACTGGACCTGCCGAATTTCCATCTGTACCACGCGATCCGCGCCGATCTGCTGCACCGGCTCGGCCGGGACGCCGAAGCGGCGCAGTCCTACGACGCGGCCGTCGAACGCACCGAGAACGCCGCCGAACGCGACCTGCTGCGCCGAAAACGCGCGGCGATCGATCCGTGAAGGCCTCCTTCACAGCGCTCAACGCCGGTAAGGAGGCCTTCACGGCAGGATAGTCCACAGTGGACCTCAGCACCGCGTGTGCAGCCACGTACGAGCCGCCTCGACGGCCTCGCCTGGCGGCGCCTTCACCGGCGACAACTGGTCCGGCGCGATGGGACGGCCGTCGTACACCCGTCCCGTGCGGTCCGCGTTGCGGACGGTCGTGAGCAGGAGCTGGGCGCCGTCGGCGAACGAGTAGGTCTCGTTGCCGGTGGCGTATCCCCCGGTGGCCCGGCCGAAACTCCGGACGTTGTCCTGCCCGCGAAAGGCGATGAGGGTCGCTTCACCCGAACTGGCGGTGTCACCCGAGGTCAGCACCGCCACCGGCGGCCGGGGGTGGCTGAGCCGCACCGGGTTCCGCTCCTCGGTCATGCCCTCCCCGCCCAGCTCCGCCCGGCCGTCGCGCACGCTCCACGCGGTCCGCGTGCCGTCAGGGGAGACGAACGCGCCGAGCGTCCCGTCGCCGAGCAGCGGCGCGAGGACGGTGAGCATCGGCCACATGGCACCGCCGTCGTCCCCGCGGAGGTCGACGATCCACCCACACGATGCGGCGCTGTCCAGCTGCCGCATGGCGGCGACTCCCTCCTCGACGTAACGCCGTTCTCCCGCCGGGTCGGCCTGAAAACCGGGTACGGCGATCAGCGCGACACGGTCGTCGACTCGCCTGCCCGACGGCACCCGGATGACGCTCGCGGCGGGAGCGGGCATCGCACCGGGCCGGATGAGAAAGGTGTGCCGGTTTCCCAGCGCGCCGATCACGTACTCGATCGCCGGGTAGGTGTCCGCGGTGGTGGTCGCGTCCCCCGCCATCCGCAGCGCGTTCGCCCGGACCACCGGCCAGTCGACCCGGTCGCGGTCCAGCGCGTTCTTCCGCATCAGCGCGATCGCGTCGTCCAGATAGGCGTAAACGGCCGGAACCGGACGATCCGTCGGCGCCGCGCCCGCGAGACCGGCGACGAGCGCGACCGACAACAGCAACCCCAGAACCCGCATCACATCCCCAGCATGCCGAAAACCGCGCCACTTGGCGGCGTTCAGGGCTACCACCCTGGACCCACCGATGGTTGCGGCGGTTTGCCCGGTTGCGACAAGGGCGTCCCTCGGTGCGTTGGGCGCATCGGGGGCGTCCCTCGGTGCGGTGAACGCACCCAGGGCGTCCCTCGGTTCCGGCCGCCGATGGCTCGGAACCACGGCACCGGGGGACCCCGGCTGGCCTCACGAAACGGACTTCGGCGTTCCTCCCACTCGCACCGGAAGACGCCGATAGCCGCGCAGAACCCGCGTACCGCGTCGCGTCGGCGTTCCGTCCAATGCCAGATCGGGGAATCGTTCGAACAGCGTCCGCAGCGCGGTGGCTCCTTCGAGCCGGGCGAGCTGCGCGCCGAGACAGAAATGCGGCCCGGCGGAGAAGGCCAGGTGCTCGCGGGCGTTCGCGCGGGTGGTGTCGAAGCGATTCGGCTCCGCGAAGACGTCGGGGTCGCGGTTGGCACCCCCGAGCATGACGACCACCGCCTGCCCCTCCCGCACGGGCACGCCGAGGACATCAGTGTCCGCTTTGGACACTCGGAGCGTGACCTGGACCGGGGAGTCGTACCGCAGCACCTCCTCGACGGCGTTGGCCCAGCCGTCGGGTTCGGCCTTGAGGCGGTCGAGCTGACCGGGATGGTCGAGCAGCAGCGTCACGGCGTTGCCGATCAGGTTGACCGTGGTCTCGAACCCGGCGCCGAGCACCAGGAGCGCGGTGACCCGCAGTTCGGTGTCGGTGAGTTTGTCCGAACCGTCGGCCGCCTCGATCATCCGGCTGAGCAGGTCGTCGCCAGGCTTCCGGCGCAGCCGCGCGATGTGCTCGTCGAGGAACCGGTGCCCGTTCCGGACGGCCTCGGTGGCCCGCCGGTAGTCCCGATAGGACAGTCCGGGCTCCAGGGACAACGCTGCCTCGTTCACCAGCTCGACGAACGGCCGTCGCAGTTCCTCGGGGACGCCGAGGATCTCGGCGATCACGGTCACCGGCAACAGCGACGCGTAGGCCTCGATCAGGTCGACCGTGTTCTCGGCCGCGATCTTGCCGAGCAGCTCGTCCGCGAGTTCCTGGACGCGGCCGGTGAGGGCGGTGATGGCCCTGGGGGTGAACGCGTAGGCGACGAGTTTGCGGATCCGGGTGTGCTCCGGCGCGCTGATCGCCAGCAGCGACGGCGGATCGACCGGGCCGAGGGCGCGCGGGTCGGTCACGAGGTCGAGCAGCTTGTCGAGGGACTTCGCCGGTGCCGCCGCGGGCGCGGCCAGGAAGCGGTCGCCGCGCAGGATGTCGTTCGCGGCGGCGTGGCTCGCCGTCCCCATGACGAACCGGCCGGGCAGCAGGGGTCCCCTGGCGCGGATCTCGTCGTAGGTCGGGAACGGATCCGCCCGGCGGGCCGGATCGACGACGCTGCGCGCGAGCAGGTCGCCCTGGCGCGCACCCACCCGGAGGGCGAGCCCCGTCAGGCCGTACTTGAGCACCCACGCCACCGCGGACCGCGTGGCGGCCACCGGACGCGTCTGCCGCAGATCGAAACGGTGATCACTGCTGGTCATCGGACACCCCCGGGTCGGTCCGGCCAAGTGGATACTCGACAGTAGCCCCGGAAACCGGTGGGTCACCTCGCGCCGTGGTACCCAGTCGGCCTCCTACCACGGTCGGATACCCGGTGCCGACCACCGCAGCAAGACGGGACACCCCGGGAGTTTCTACGCTGGGGCGGTGCGGGGAACTCTGGTGGACAGGTACCGGGCGCGGCTGGAGGACAGCCTCGCCCGGTACGACGTGTCCCTGCCCTGGTGGCTCCCCACGTGCACCACGGTGATGAACGCCGCCGGCGTGATCGTCGCGCTGGTGCAGCGGCACGCGCTGGTCCCGCCGGCCCCGATCGCGCTGGCCGGGCTGCTGATCCTGGTGCGGTTCATGTTCTGGCCCGTCACGGGCAACCTGATCCCGCCGTGGCTGGGCGCGATCGCCGTCCTCGTCGGCGTGCCGATCCTGCTCACCGACCCGGTGACCCCGGACTTCGCGCCGGTGCTGCTGGTGCTGCTGGCGACCGAGGTCGCCGCGATCGCCAGCCTCACGCTGGCGTTCACCGTGACGGGCCTGAGCATCGCGGAACTGATCGTGGCCCAGGTGTGGAACGGGCTGTCCGGCTATCCGGTGTACATCGTCGCGGTGCTGCTCGGGCTCAGCGGCGGGGTGACGCTCCGCTGGTACCACCGGGCGCTGAACGCCGAACGCGGCAAGCAGGACGCCGCGCGCGAGCAGGCGATCCTCGCCGAACGCCAGCGCATCTCCCGCGAGGTCCACGACGTGGTCGCGCATTCGCTCAGCATTACCCTGTTGCACTTGACCGGGGCCCGGCACGGCCTCCAGCAGGACCGGGACATCGACGAAGCCGTCGAGGCGCTCACCGAGGCGGAGCGGGTGGGCCGCGCGGCGATGGCCGACATCCGCCGGACGGTCGGGCTGCTCGCCAGCACATCCACGGGCACGCGGCCGCTCCCCGGCATCGACGACATCGCCGGGCTGGTCGAGCGCACCCACGCCGCCGGGCTGGACGTCCGGTACGAGCAGGACGGCGATCTGAGCGTCGTCGGCGCGTCCGCCGGTCTCGGTCTTTACCGCATCGCGCAGGAGTCGCTGGCCAACATCGCCAAGCACGCGCCCACCGCGGCGGCGCGGGTCCGCCTGCGTGTCGACGCCGCGGGCACCACGCTCACCATCCGCAACACGCTGCCCGCCGGGACGGCCGCGGATACGGCCAGCGGGTCCGGTATCGCGGGCATGACCGCGCGGGCCACCCAGCTGGGTGCCGATCTCCGCGCCGGGCCCAGCGGCGGGCACTGGGTCGTCGAAGTCGCCGTTCCCGGCCCGCCACAGCAGAAGTCCGAACGGAACGAACCCGCCACCAGTCCCCGTCAGGAGGTGACGCCATGACCGACACCGAGATCCGCGTCCTGCTCGTCGATGACCAGGAACTGGTCCGGTCGGGGCTGCGCCGCATCCTGCGCCGCCGGGACGGGTTCGTGATCGCCGGGGAATGCGGCGACGGATCCGACGTGCCCGCGGCGCTGGCCGAGGGCGAAGTCGACGTCGTCGTGATGGACCTGCGCATGAAGGATGTCGACGGCATCGAGGCGACGCGGCGGCTGCGTCAGGCGGGCCCTCGTCCGCCGGTGCTCGCGTTGACCACGTTCGACGACGACGAGTTGCTGGCAGGGGCGCTGCGGGCGGGCGCCGCCGGGTACGTCCTCAAGGACTCCGCGGCCGAGGACCTGATCCGTGCCGTGCGCGCGGTCGCCGCGGGCGACGCGTGGCTCGACCCGACGGTCACCACGCGCGTGCTCACGACGTACCGGCAGGCCCCGGCGCCCAGGTGCGGCGGCCCGGCACCCGAACTGCTCACCCCTCGCGAACACGACGTGCTCCGCGCGCTCGGGCGGGGTCTGACCAACTCGGAGATCGCGGAGGCGCTGGTCATCTCCGAGCTCACCGTGAAGAGCCACATCGGCAGGATCTTCACCAAACTGGGGTTGCGTGACCGTGCCGCGGCGATCGTTTACGCGTTCGACCACGGCATCGTCACGCCTGGCTAGGACGGCCAAGAAATGACTGTGACGCATTCCCACGTGACCGAGCCTCGGCTCCGGTTTTCGGTACTCGGCCCGCTGCGGGCCTGGCACGGCGAAGAGCAACTGGACCTGGGGCCGATCCGTCAGCAGGCGATGCTGGCGGCGCTCGTGCTGCGGCCGGACATGACCGTCAGCCGGGACGAACTGCTCGACGGCGTCTGGGGTCTGGAGCCGCCGGGCACCGGCGCCAAGGTCGTGCCCGTCTACGTCCACCGGCTGCGCCGCTGTCTGCAGGCCGCTCCCGAGGAGCTGATCGGCCGCAGCCGCGGGGGCTACCGCTTCGTCAGCGGCGACGTGTGGGTCGACGCCGCGAGGCTGGAGGAGATCGTCGCCGAGGCCGGTGCGGCCGAGCGGTCCGGTGATCTGCCCGCCGCGGTGGACCGGTACGCCGACGCGCTCGAACTGTTCCAGGGCGAGCCCCTCGCCGGACTGCCAGGACCGTTCGCGGAGGGGCAGCGGTTGCGGCTCTCGGAGCGGCGGATCTCGCTGGTGCAGGAGAAAGTGGACCGTCAGCTGCGGCTGGGGCGGCACGCGGACGCGGTCGGCGAGCTGACGGCTCTGCTGCCCGCGTACCCGCACAGCGAGCCGCTCGCGGCGTTGTCGATGCGGGCCCTGTACGCCTCCGGCCGTCGTGCCGACGCGCTGGCCGTGTACACGCAGCTGCGCCGCCGTCTCATCGACGACCTGGGCGTCGAACCGGGCGACGAGGTGCGGCGGGTCCATCAGGATGTGTTGCGCGGCAACGATTCCGGCCTCGGCGTCACCGTTCCGCCGTCGACGGCGCCCCGGCCGCCCGCTCCGGCCGGGCGAGTGCGCGACGAGCTGCCCGCCGACGTCGCCGAGCTGGTCGGGCGCACCACGGAGCTGGCTCTGCTCACCGCGCCGGGCGGCGCGGGGGCACCGGCGATCGACGCGGTGGACGGCGTCGCGGGGTCCGGCAAGACCGCGCTGGCGGTGCGCGTGGCCCACCTCGTGCGCGAGCGCTACCCAGACGGCTGTCTGTTCGTGGATCTGCACGGGCACACCGAGGGCCGGAAGGCGCTAACCCCGCAACGCGCGCTGCGGCGCCTGTTGCGCGCGGTGGGTGTTGACGTCAACAACGTGCCCGACGACCTCGACGAGCTCGCGGCGTCGTGGCGGGCGGCGACGGCCTCGTTGCGGTTGTTGCTGGTACTGGACGATGTGGCGGGCGCCGAGCAGATGCGCCCGCTGCTCCCGGCCGGGACGGGCAGCCGGGTGCTGGCCACCAGCAGACGGCGGCTCGCCGGGCTGGACGTCGGTCGCCGGGTTTCCCTCGGCCCGCTCGCCCTCGACGAGGCCGAGGGGCTGCTGAGCAGCATCGTCGGGGAGTCCAGGGCGGAGCGGGAGCGCGGCGCGGTGCGGGACCTGGCGCGGCTGTGCGGGCGGCTGCCGCTGGCGTTGCGCATCGCGGGCGCGCGGTTGCAGAACCGTCCGATGTGGACACTCGACTACCTGGTCGCGCGGCTGGCGGACGGGGAACGGCGGCTCGGCGAACTGACCGCGGAGGACCGGAGCGTCGAGGGGGCGTTCCGGCTGTCCTACGAGCAGTTGCCGAGCCCCGAACAACGCGCCTTCCGCGCGCTGGGCCTGTCACCGACGCCCACGGTCGACGGGCATGCGCTGGCCGCGATGCTGGGCTGGTCGCCGCGGGATGCCGAGCTGGCGCTGGAAAGCCTGGTCGACACCAGCCTGGTGCAACAGCCCAGCGCCGGCCGGTACCGGCTGCACGATCTGGTCGCGGTGTACGCGCGGCGCCTCGCCGAGCAGGACTCCGCCGACCTGGTGGCCGCGGCCCGCACCGGCGTCCTCCGGCTCTACCTCGCCGCCGGCCGCTACGCGAGCGACTGGGGCCCGGCCGGTTTCCCGACCGGGCCGGAGCTGGGGCCGGTCCCGTTCGACGGCTGGCAGGACGCGGTGGCCTGGCTGGACGCGTCCGCCGGAGACCTCACCGATGTCGTCGCGTACGCGGCGGCGGTGGGCGAAGCCGACTACGCCTGCTGGATCGCCGACAGCCTCGTCCACTACCTCACCAGGCAGGGCCGTCATCACGAAAGCCGCGCGGCGCTGAACCTCGCGCTGCCGCTGGTCGATGAGGCGTCCGACCGGCGCATGGTGTCGTCGCTGCGGACCGGCCTCGGCATCGCGTACGGGATGCAGGATCGGTACGAGCAGTCGCGCGCCTGGTTCTCCGACGCGCTGGCGATCAGCCGCCGGGCCGGTGACCTGCGCGAGCAGGCGCGGGCGCTGAACGGGCTCGGCGTGGTCGCGCGGCTGTCCGGCTGGTATCCCGAGTCCGTCGCGTACCTGGTGCGGATGCGGGAACTGGCGCTGCGGCTGGAAGACGACTGCCTCACCGGGATGGCGGTCAACGACCTCGGCGCCGTGCTGCACTGCCTCGGCAGGCACGAGGAGGCGCTGGAGTGTTTCGGCCAGGCCATGCGCTATGCGGAGAAGGCCGAGAATCCGCGGCTGATCGCGAAGATCCTCCGGTTCATCGGCGATCTGCACCTCGATCTCGACCAGCACCCGGACGCCGTCTCGGCGTTCCGGCAGGCAGGCGAACTCGCCGAGCAGGTCGGTGACCTGCCGCTACAGGCCTCGTGCCTGACCCGCTGGGGCTCGGCCGAGCTGGGGCTGGGGGACCACCCGCGAGCCCTCGACCTGCACCAGCGCGCGCTCGCCGCGGTCACCGAGCAGACCAGCGTCGAGCTGGAACGGGAGATCCGGCGGCGGCTGGGCGAGTGCTACGTCGCGGCCGGGCGCTTCTCGAACGCCTGGGTACAGTTCCAGCGCGTCCTCGAACTCGGCAAGACACCCGGCCACTGACCCCGCTTTCCGTCCACTGTGGACCTTTGCGAGGTGGGCCGTGCCATGCCGTGAAAGACTCCTTACCGGCGTTGAGCGCCGTGAAGGAGGCCTTCACGGACTTGGCCGCGCGCTTCCCGGCCTCCGAACCCTTTTCCGTCGGTCCCCATCCGTACCGTGTCAGGTAGGGGGCCTCGGAGTGTCCTGAACGACGCGTTCGGGACGTTGAGCGTCCGCAACGCGACGTTCGCGACATCACCCCCGAAGCCGGTGACCTCACGGCAGAGGAGTGGCCCTCGTCGTGCGCGGCACCATCAGCAGACCGTCGTACTCGTCGGCGAGCGTGACTTCGATGGTCGTGTGCTTCACCATCGGCCAGAACCCGACGATCGAACCGAAGGAACGCATCCTGCTGGGCTCGGTCACCCAGCGGGCGACGCGTTCGTCCTCGCGCGCACCGCGGACGTCGAGGAAATAGGTCCCCAGGTCCGGCTGCGCGAGCTGGTGCTCGACGGTACCCGCTGGCGCCTCCGCCACCTCGAACTCGAGTGGTGCCGTGTAGCCGTTTCCGGTCGCCTTGAGCGCTTGGAACGACCCTTCGTTGAAGACCAGGGCCGTCGCGTAGTAGCTCTCGCCGTACTGCTCCGCGAGGTGACCGCCCAACGGCTGCCAGCCGTCGGCCTTCCTCGCCACGTGCCCGTTGTGTGCCCACAGGATCATCCGGGCCCGCGTGGTTTCCTTGTCGAGAACCCGTGCCACCGCCTGTGCCATGGACCGCTCGCGACTGGCATTGCCACCCGAGCCGAGGGGCGACTGGAGCGCGATCTCCACGCCCTTGTCGAGGGCCCAGAGGTGCTCGACGGCGTCCGCCCACGCTTCCGCGGAGGTGGCCCGCACCAGACGGTCCTCGTCGCGGACGACGAACTCATAGGTCTCACGCACCGTTTCGCCCGCGCTCGCCGCGGCTTCGGCGCGGGCCTTTTCCTTGCGCCCCAGCCCGACGACGCGCCGGATTCCGCCGAGTACGAGTGCTGTCGCCAGGCTCCGTAGTCCGGAAGCGCTGCTCCGGGGCTCCAGCAGCGTCAGCGCCTCGCGCAGCCGTGCCGCCCGCTCGGGCTCGATCGGCTCGAGGTAGCGCGCAACGGCCTCGGCCGCCGTGGGTTCCACGGCCGGATCCACTCCGCGGAAGGAGACCTTCTCGGCATCGGGTACTCGCGCGTTGTATTCCCGGAACCACTCGATCAGGTCAAGAATTTCCGCGGTGTTCCAGGTCCAGTACCCGAGCGCGCGCAAGGCGGCCGCGGGATCACCCGAACCGTCCCGGATGTAGTCGTCGACTGCCCGGCAGCCGGAGCACCCCGCCTCGATCGCGAAGACGCGGAACCCGAGCCGGGTCACCAGGAATTCGATCATCCGGTGTTTCAGGGTGAAGAATTCCCTGCTGCCGTGCGTGGCCTCGCCCAATGCGACGATCCTTGCTCCCCGGAGCACCTCCCCGATGGGCGAAAGATCCTCGTGACCGGTTCCCGCTGTGACGCCGGTCAGCGGAACAGCGTTCTCCGTCAGCCAAGCGGTGACACCTTCGGGGTCAACAGCGTTTCCCGGCATCAACACCTCCGCGGCACGAGGTGCCATTCGCAGGAACCGACCGAATCCAGATATACCAGACGACGCGCGAGGAGTCCTGCCACGGCTCTGCCACATTCACCGTCCGCTCGCGAGCCCCGCGGTCTCGTCGAGGTAGCCGGAAGCCTGCAGTTTGAACAGTTTCGCGTAGACGTTGTCGAGGGCCATGAGTTCACTATGCGTACCTTCTTCCAGCACGCGCCCGCGGTCGATCACGACGATGTGGTCGGCCACCCGGACCGTCGAAAACCGGTGGGCGATCAGCAACGTCGTCGCCCGGCCCGCGATGTCCTTGAGCCGCCCGAAAACCTCGGCCTCCGCCTGCGCGTCGATCGAGGCGGTCGGCTCGTCCAGCACGACCACCGCCGCCTTCCGCAGGAATGCCCTGGCCAAGGCGATGCGCTGCCATTGACCGCCCGACAGCTGATGCCCGCCGTCGAACCATCTGCCCAGCTGGGTTTCCAGACCTTTCGAGAGCTTCCGCACGAATTCCGCCGCCCCCGCCTGCCCGACGGCACCGAGGATTCCCGAGTCGTTACCGAGTTCCTCCCGGCGGCCGAAGCCCACGTTTTCCCGCACCGACGCTTCGTACTGGACGAAGTCCTGGAAGATGACTCCGAGGTTCCTTCGCAGGCTTTCGATGTCGTATTCCTCGATCGGCACACCGTCGACGAGAATGACACCGGAGGTCGGCTCGTAGAACCGGGCCAGCAGTTTGACCAAGGTGGTCTTGCCCGCCCCGTTCTGCCCGACCAGCGCCACGCAACGACCCGCGGGCAGGAACAGGTTCAGTTCTTCGAACACCGGCGTATCGGTACCCGGATAAGTGAACGAAACCTCACGGAACTCGATTCCGGTTCCCAGTCGCTCCGGAAACGACCGTCGCCCGGCCCGGACGTCGCGCACCGGGAGGTCGAGGAAGGCGAACAGGTTCCCGATGAACAGGCTGTGCTCGTACATCTGGGCCAAGGAGCCGAACAACATCTGTACCGAGGACTGCACCATGGTGATGGCCATGACGTAGCCCGCGAACTGCCCGACCTGCCCGCCCTGCACCGTTGTCGCCGCCGCGAACAGGATCGCGCCTGCCGACGCGGCCACGCTCAGCAGCCCGAGCGCACCGCTCGCCACGGCCTGGCGGCCCTCGAGCCGCCGGTCGACGGCGTAGAAACGGTTCACCAGCGCACTGAACCGCTCGACGAAGAGCCCGCCGAGGTCGAACAGGCGCGTTTCCTTGAACGTCCGGTCCGTGGTGACCAGGTACTGCAGGTAGGTCGCGCGACGCCGGTCGGCTGCCCGGTTGTTCTCGATCTTCCAGCCGAGCCTGCCGTAGAAGATGTTCGCGGCCATCGAGGGGAACGGCGCGAGGATGATCACCCCGGCGACCCACGGATTCCACGTCAGCAGTACGAGACTGACCGAGATCAGCGAGACGAGGTTGGACGTCACGGCGATGAGATTGGCGAAGATCTGATAGGGCCGGAACGAGGCCTCCCGGTTGGCGCGCTGCAACGAGTCGTAGGTGGCCGCGTCCTCGAACTGGGACAGCCGCAGCGAGACGGACTTGCGCATGATCCGTTCCTGGATCGTGTTCGCCATCCGGTGTTGCAGCAGTGTCTCCAGGTAGGTGCGCACTGTGCTGAGCACGTGGCTCACCGCCATGAGCACCGCCAGCGCCCCGGCCGCGCCCAGCGCCGCGGACAGCGCCTCCGGCGCATCGCCTCGCCCCGCGGAGTTCGCCACCGCCTGCACGGCCTGGGTGGTGAAGTGGACCGTGGCGGCGGGCACCAGCGAGGTCAGCACGGTCGCGGCGATGACGCCCGCAACGTGTGGTGGATTGACGCTCCAAAGCAGCTTCAACGCGCGAAGCCAGTGACTCCAGCGCTGTTCCCGCGGGACCTCGGACGGCATCGGTCGGCTCCTTCGGTTCGGTCAGCGCACCGGCCGGCGCTCGATCGCGCGCCTGCCCAGTGCCCACAGCTCGTGACACGCCTTCTCGCGTTCCTGGTCGATACCGAGCAGCCTGTTGACTTGCATGTGCAGCAGGCTGCCCAGGATGGTCTGCTCAGTGCCGGTCAACCGGCCCGTCCTGGCCAGCTCCCGTGCCAGGTCACCGGCCCTGGCGGCCACCTCCCGCTGGCGTTCCAGCGCTCGGTCGAGGGCGCCGGCGTACCGGCGTGCTACCTCGTCCGGGTGGTCGTCCCAGGGGGCGAGCAGGTCGCAGAGCACCGGCCGGACGCGCCGGAAGTGCTTGCGTGCCGCGTCCGACACGTCCGGCGTGGCGCGGGCGTGAACGTCCCCGCGGAGATCCGCACCCCAGTACTCGCTCAGCTTGTGCACCGCCAGCACGCAGAGGGTCTCGACATCCACGTCGGCGGCGCACATCCGCCGGAGCTTCACCAGCTCGACGGAAGCCTCGCTGTTCGCGGTGAAGAGTTCCTCGATCGTGTCGATCAGCTCCGCGCCTCCGTATCGTTCGAGCTCGCGGTCATAGCTGACGAACGCGAGATCCGAGGCGAGGCCGGACGCGATGACGCCATGGGCCCACTCGGCACACCGGGTGATCACCTGCCCGACGTCGGCCCGGTCACGCACCCGCACCCTGATCCGCAGATGCGGCTGGGGGTCGAGGTAGCGGATGTAGAACCATCGATCGATGGTCTTCTCGGCCGTCAGGCTCCCGGTCAGCTCCGGCAGGTCCGTGACGATGATGTCGTCCTGCTGAGCCGTCGCGGAATACAGTTTCAGGTAGACCCATTCGCAGCCGACGAGCTTCCTGCGGTTCGCTGTCCGGTCGTCTTCCGCCACCGCGCCCTGGACGGCCACGGGAGACCTGCGCACCACTTCCTGATCGCGAGCCAGCAGTGGCACCACGATCTCATTCACATGAGTCGAATTCTGCTTGCTCTTCAACCACAGTTCGTCGAAACCGGGCAGCATTTCGTGCACCAGCACGGCCGCGTGGGCGTCCTGCCGTCCGATTCGCGCGAGTTCGGCTCGCAACTCCTCGGTGAACAGGGGATGTTCGAGATCGAGCAGGAGACGGTTGTCCAGCCACACGAGGTAGACGTACCGCGGCACACTCCAGGACGTACGCCATTTCTGAACGGCTTCGTGGAATGATTCCGGGCTTTCTCCGTCGTGCTCCGACAGGAGCTTCGACGACAGCCGCCACTGCGCCGGGTACAGGACGACACGCCCGCGGGTGACCCGGGGAAGATACGGAGCGGAACCGGCGACTCCCCAGTCGAAGAACGGCGTCGAGGTGAACCCGTCCTGTGACAGTTCGAGCAGCAGCCGGCAGACGTTCGGCGCACCGACTGCGGACAACAGATGGCTTTGCGTGACGTAGAGTTCCCGGCCCAGGCGTTTCGATCGCAGATAGAAGCGTTCGGCCGTCGCGCCGACGACGATGTCGGCGAGCGCGACCTGCCGGTCCGGGGAAAGCGAAGGCGAAGTGTTGACGCAGATCTCATAACGCCGCAGCGCCGGGTGAATGGCGACGTTTCCACCGCGGCCGAACGAGGTGACGTAGTTCAGTTCGGCGAAAGTCAGATCAGGACACAAAGCCTCCTCGGCGCGCGCGAATTCCGAGAGTTTCCTCAGGGATTTCTCGCCGAACAGGTCGAAGAACCGCCCGAAGGTGCGGCCGCCGTCGGCGGTCGCGAGGGGAGCCACGACCATCCGCCAGTCGCCCCGATCGATGGCGTCCGCCGAGCGCGCCGCGATCTGACAGTAGAGATCCAGAGCGGGCCGGGGACGCGGTCGTTCGGGCCCCGGTCGCCAGGTGCTCACCCTCTCGAGCAGATCGTCGGTGAGCTCGATTTCCTTCCGGCACTGGTAGAGCGATTCCGCGGCCAGCGCGCCGAACAACGCGTCACGCGAGCGGGTGTGTTCGTCGGGCACGGTGGGGAGCGGGTAGGTACGGGGCGGGTTCTGGTAGCCGGGCGGAGCGTCCAAACCGGACTCGGGACTGAGCAGTTCGAGCACCGGCACTTCGGCGTTCAAGCCGTACCGTTCGAGGAACGCACTGTGGTATTCGACGAGGTGATGATGTCGCCGCGGCGATCCGCCGAGCCGGGTGAGCACGTCGGCGACATCGGCCGCCGTCTCCCCGATTTCCTTCGAGAGCCGGTCGTCGGCGAGGGAAAGCGCGGCGTCGAGCTGGTAGGTCTCCTTGTCGAAGCCGGGAGTCAGCTCGGACTGGCGCGCCGTCATCCGGCGCAACGCGGGGACCGCGGCGCCACCGAGCGCATCGTCGATCCGGGTGGCGTGTTCGCGAACCTCGCGGAGCGCGCTTTGGACGGACGTCGCGGCTTCGATGCCGTCGAGCCGCTTGACGAGATCCTGCTCGGGAAGCGCGACCGTCAGCGCGGGACGCAGATCACTGATGAGAACGTGCAATTCCCACAACTGACCGACCAGCGCCCTCGCCTGTTCCGTCGTCGCGCCGGGCATCTCGGCGCGGATCGCCTCGACCAGATCGGCGTAGGTCGTGCCAGGCAGGTTCGCCGCGCGGAGCGCGACTTCGACGGGCGCCGTGCGGCGGAACCCGACCAGCCGATTGTCGGACTGCCCATGCACGTCGGCGAATGGCAGCACGGCACGGCCACCGACGCGGTACAGCATCGGGTTGACGACGACACGCAGGGCGGCCACCAGGTTCTCGTCGTTTTCGATGTCCTTGACGAGTTCCAGCAGCCACCCGACGTCGGCGCGGGTCCGCGTGGCCGCCACCACGCCGGGACCGAGCGCTGTCGATGTGGTGGCCTCGAACCTGCCCATGCCGACGCCCGCGAAGAGGCCGTACGGCGTCGGCCGAGTGGCCATGCGCGTGACGTACCGCACCAAGGACGAGTACACCCGCTCCGTCCTCTTGTCGTCCCGAGGCGCCGCCGCCAGGCGCGCGAGCCCCGCCGCGAGACTGGTGCTGGCGACGTGCAGCGCCTGCTCGACCATGGGACGTTCGGCGATCTTCCGGAGCCGGACACGTCCGTCGTGGGTCAACCGGGCCAGCCGGGCGGAAGTCGTCTCGGTTCGGGCACCCCCAAGCTCTGTCGCGGCGAGAAGATCTTCGCTGGGAAGAGTGGCGGCGCGGAGCATGAAGAAATCTCCCGGCCGGTAAAGAGGCCGTGGCTCCGCCGCCTTCTCGGTGCCGCGCTGCCGATGGTCAGCCATGATGGTTCGCGCTCCTCCGTGGTACGTCAGCTGATGAGAAAGGCCCGTTCCCAGCGGTGTCCGATGGCACCGGCGGCCGACCACAGCGCGAGTGCCACCCCGGCGGCACCGCTGAGCAGGCCAGGGCTGTCCAGCAGGGCACCTTGTGGCTGTTCCAGGTCCTGTACTCCGAGTGGCAGCGCCTCGTCGCAATGCGACAGCAGATGCTCGGTGAGCGGTGCGACCGATCCCCGCGCCAGTTCGCTGCCGGTCTCCCTGGCGAACATGACGCACATCGCCAGCAGCCCCGCGGCGCCATGGCACAAGGTCGCCGAGCCGAACCGGCCGTGGTGCCGAAACCGCCGTAACGCACCATCGAACACCTCGACGGCCGCCGCTTTCAGCTCGCCGTCTGCCAGCGCGGCCGAGGCGCGCAGGAGCGCACACGCGATGCCCGGCGCGCCGTAGCACCAAGCCGATCTGGTCGGGACGAGTTCCGCACGGTCCTCGTCCCCATCGCCGGTCAGCGGGATCCCCGCGGGCCAATTCCACCCGTGGTCGTCCTCGATCGAGGCACCGCGGAGGTAGTCCGCCGTGGCACGGATGGTGGCGCGCACCCTCTCGTCGCCGTGGCCGGCCTCGTACGCGACGGAAAGCGCCGCCAGCGGTCCGGCCACACCGTGTGCCAGCCCGAGGTTGACGTACCCGTGCGGATAGCTCTCGCGGTACTCGGCCATGGGATACCGGGCAGGGGGGATGCGCCACGGCCGCGGTCCGGCCGAAGGTGGTTCGCACAGGTGGCACAGGTCGTCGACAAGGCGATTCGTCGCGCGCTGGACAGCCGGGTTCCCACGCTCGGCCGAAGCCAGGTGGGCCAGGATCCCGGACGCACCCGCGATGACGTCGTAGTCACCGTCGGCCACGCCGTCCTCGGAAAGCCAGGTGGGCGCCTCGACGACCTGCGAGGCCAGTTTCGCGTTCAGCTCGCCGAGAGCACCGGCGTAGCGCGGTTCGTCGGCGGCACAGTCGGACAACGCCGAGGCCAGACCGGCCGTGCCCGCGGCCAGACCGGCCGTCATGAGCGGAACCTCGTGGGTACTGGCCACCGCCTCGGCCAGCTGTGCGCGGACCTGACCCAGCCAGAACCCGGCGTCCGCGGGCATGGCCCGCGACGCGTATTGGAAGGCGAGCGCACTGCCGGCGTGCCCCGAGTAAAAGGCCGCGCCGCCCCAGGAGAACGGGAACTCGGCAGCCGCTTCGGCTCTTGTCACGGCTTCCGCGACGACGTCCGGATCCGCCAGCCGACGTACCACCAGCCCGGCGCGCTGCCGCGCCTCGGCCGCAAGAACGCGATCGATGAATGTGCCGGAATCCTTCAGCGTTGTCACCAAATCCCCCCGGATATCAGCAGGCACACAGTGGCGCGAGCATGGATGAAATGCGATGATGCACGGGCGTGGGGGGGGGGGGGGGGGTGTGGGGGAGTG